>WJKY01000068.1 GCA_014728835.1 Candidatus Woesearchaeota archaeon
ATTTCTTTTTCTTTGTTGGGTTCCACACAAAGTAAAATATATGCTTTCATTTTTTACCTCACTTTTAAGGTATTTTTTGAGTTTAAATGTTTAATGGTCTGTTTTGAGTCTCACCCTCACTTTTTTATTTGCAATATGGAAACTTATATACTCTAGTGTATTAATTGCAATATGGCAATTAAATACTTTTCGGTTACTTATTTCCCCCTGATTTTTAGGTTATTTTTGTTAAAATTATCTCACTTTTTCCTAATTCTTTTCTATATAGAAAGGAATTATAATTTTTATAAAAATTTAGAAAAATTTCCAGATCTCACTCTACTTAAATTAGCAACTTTTTTATATTTCAAATGTTTTTGTGTTTAACAGAAAAACACACAAAAGGAGGTAAGTGTTTAGAAGAGATTAACGTGTTTAAATAAATTTAAACGTGTTCGAACGTGTTAAACACGTGTTTAACAGATAAAAAATGGGCGTCTTGGAGCTGATTTTCGGAAAAAAGAAAAAAAAGAAAAAAAGAAAGCGCAGATCCAGAACCAAGACAAAACAAAAACAAAAAACAAAGAAAAAAACAAAAAGAGACCACATAACTTTGAGAGAATGGAAAAAAGAACTTAAAAGAGTACAAGAACACCCACTTACTCAAGCTAAGATAATAAATCAAAACATGCTTAGCTCAATAATGGATCTTTTAGAACAAATTGATGAAAAGTTAAACAAGCTAAACACAAGAATGGATCGTTTAGAAGCTAAAAAAGTGAGTGATAAAACTAAAAAAGAGCTCAGAGCCCAGCTTTCTAAACAGGAACAAAAAATAATTGATTTTATCAAAACTAATAATCTAGTTCAGGCAGGACCTTTATCAGAGGAATTAGGTATTTCCCGCTCAAATGCTAGCCTAAAATTAAATAAATTATACTCAATAGGCTACCTTAACAAGCAAAAAGACGGCAAAGCCACTCACTTTTCTTATAAAAAATAACAAGATTAAAACATTTAATCAAAAATCAACATTTTATAAGCTTAAATTTTACAAAATTCAAGCATGGATGATGAGTTAAGAGAAAAAGCTACATATAAGCTACTTAGTAACAAATATTCTACACGTTTTGAGTGGGCAAATTTGCAAGATTGTGAAGATGCGTTTGAAACTAAATGGGATTTTTATCGAGAAAATAGACATAGGGCTAATGAATTAGAAGAAGAGGAACCAAAAATATGGGATAAAAAATGGACATCAAAATACTATAAAGACCTACATGATTCTGTTAAAAAATACGAAACTAAGTACACTAATTTATTGCAATATTGTAAATAAATAGATTTTCTGGATATAAAAATTATGATTAATAATTAGAAGTTTTAATTGTTTCTCCTCACTTCTGAAAACCCCATTTCATACCACTACAATATACCAGAATATAAGATTGCGTGCTTTTGATATGTTTTAGTCAAATAAGCAAGCTTATATGTCTGAAATACCCCACTCAATACTGTAACACTAAACCAGCCACTGATTTACTAAAATATCAAAAACATAGAGAGTTTACCATAACAATGTTTTTATACTTTATTGAAAAACAAACTATTATGGCAGGATTAGAGAAAGAATTATTGGAGCATTTTCCAGAAAAACTTGGGCATAAAAAAAATCCTAAACCTTTTGGTTTTTCGAAAACAGCAGAAGTATATAGAGATAAAGAAGGTAAAAAAGTGATTGGTTTTCTGGCCGACTTCAAATTACCAGATACTTCTGTTGAAGTGATTATAGGCAAAACTTATGATAAATTAGTTACATACATATCACAAGGAAATCCAGATACTACTACGGATGTGTTTATAGGCCCCCGTTCACAAATCTCTAAAGCTGTTGGCATAACTTATGATTCTGAGCCAGATAGATTAGTTGCATACACATCAAAAGAATCTCCAGATCCAGAATTCACATTATCAGTTATTGCTGAAGAAGATAGCTTAATTCGTAGCATAATAAAAGACCCTAAAACTTATGCTATTGAAGATGTTTTTACAAATATGAAGAAATACGAAGAAAACGGTCAAAAAGTATTATGTTCTTGCCCAATCATGTACGTTGGTGAAAAGTATGTTATTGGTTGTATGCCTGTCATAGACGTATTAAGCGGGTTATTACAGAGCAAGAATATCTTTAATTAGTTTTTTTTGTATTTAATAAACTTACCAGTTGGCAGCTCTAAAGCTTCAACTTTTTTAATGTTAAATATAAATTCCATCATGTCTTTTGCTTCTTCATATAATCTTATAATAAAGTTATCAGTTGGCAATTTAACTTTGGATAAGTTACTAGCCTGCTCCAGCAGAACTAAAAGATACATCATAAGTTTCAGGAGATTTTCCCATATTTTCCATTGCTTCATCTGTTTTTGCTTTTAAATAATCCCATTCTCTTGAAAAATCATCTTCTGAAATTGAACTAGATTCCTTAAATTCTAAAGTAGGACCCAAGTGTAATGAATAAATTTCATTAAGTAAATCTTCTGTATACGAATTAACCTCACCTAAATAGCAATGAGTAATAACTTTGTAACCACCAAGTCTTCCACCAGTTGTTATGTCTTTTGTACTTTCAATTATCATTACTAAATCACCTTTTTGAAAATCATTAGATTCTTTTTTTTGTGCTTTTGGTATAAAATCAATTACAAATGGTTTGATTTGACCTTCCTCATCCAGCTTTTCTCCCATAGCGTTAATTTGTTTATAAAGTATAAAAGCATTTTTATAGTTCAGCAAATTAATATTTTTTAACTTCTTTAATTAATTTTTCAAGTTTTCTTGTTCGTATTTTCATTATATCATTTACCCACTTAATGAATTCTTCTTTGCTTGCAACTATTCTTTGCTTATGCCCATTTTTTTTGTCAAAATATATGTAAAGGTTGTTATCATTAAAACCACTTTCTCTATTCCAAGGTCCATATAAATATTCGTAAGGTTCGTCGAGCCAGTGTTTTCTAAATTCTGTACTTCTGCCATCTGGAGTTACGAGTCTAGAGTTAGTTCCTTTTAGAAGATCAGCTTGCTCTTTGTATTTATCAGCTTCTATTAATAATTCGCTTTGTTCCTCTTCAGATTTTCCTAATTCCTCTAGTCTTTTTGCACAATATCTTAAGGGTTCAGGTTTAAGCTGAATTTCAATAACAGGAGTACTCATTCGTATATGATATTTCGGCGAAGTTATAATTAACTTATAGAATTCACCAAAAGTAAACTTTACTTCATCTTCTTTGGGATCATGAAAAATTGTACCAATATATATTGGTTTTTCTATATTTGTGTATGATTCTTCTATAACTTTTGACAGCTCTGATAATCCTTTTAACATATAACTTATAGGAAAAGAAAGTCTAAAAAAGGCTTTTATAGTTCAGCGAACACCATACTGGTATGGCCAGTGATGAAACTAAAGCTAAATCTAAATCAAATGAAACACCAGTACAGCAACCTAAGATAGTTTCACGAGGAGTGCCATCTAAAGAATCTTTATGGTTAGATGACATTCGCAAGCGAAGAGATCAGTGGAAATATCATAAAAAAGTAAGACTTGAGCTGGACCATTTACTACAAATTATATTCCCAAAAGAGTATCAGCCAAAATACAATGACATGGCGCGCAAATTCATGCAGTTTCTTCTAAAAAAGGGTCAGTTAAAGGGCAAAGATACAGGCTCTTTTATCAAAGAAAATGATTATAGTAAAGCAACTTTTTACAACATAATTCTTCCAAGATTAAAAAAAGTTGGAATGGTGAGATTAGCAAGAGAAGAATTTAATGTTTCAAAAGACAAACAAAAATACTACAGGAAAATAATTGAACCAAGCAAGCAATTTTCAATATTTTTTAATAAACTAGCTAATGAATATGAAACTATTTTAGATACAGCAGAAGCTAAACGTGGAGGTGGTGCTTCTGCGGACTGACTGCGTCAGTACAGCAAAAGCTAAGCGAGGTCAAGAATGAAAATATTATCCTGGAATGTAAATGGTTTGCGAGCAGCTGAGAGAAAAGGTTTCTCAAAAAAATTCAAAAGATACAGTCCTGATATTATGTGCATCCAGGAAACACGTGCAAAAATTAAACAGCTTCCAAAAAGATTACAAGAACCAGAAGATTATCATGCTTATTTTAATATTGCAAAGAAAAAAGGATATAGTGGAGTAACAGTTTATACAAAAGAAAAACCAAAAAAAGTTGAAACAAAACTTGGTATGAGGAGATTTGATAGAGAAGGAAGATTACTGAAATTAACTTTTCCAGAATTTATTTTAATTAATTTTTACATACCATTTGGAGGACATCTTAAACAAAATCTTCCATATAAACTAAAAGTTTACAAACGTTTGCTAACTTATGTTCGTAAACTAAAAAATAAAAAAGTAATTCTCACTGGCGACTTTAATATTGCACATACAGAATTAGATTTAGCAAGACCAAAGCAAAACAAAGATAGTATCATGTTCACACCAGAAGAAAGAAAACAAATAGATAAATTAGTAAAAATAGGATACATAGATACATTTAGACACAAACATCCAAAGAAAAAGAAGTATACTTTCTGGAGCCAAAGAACACGCGCCAGAAAAAGAAATATTGGCTGGCGGATTGATTATTTTTTTGTTACAAAAAAATTATTAAAATCAGTAAAAAAATCATATATAAAATCAAGAGTAATGGGATCTGATCATTGCCCAGTTGGTTTGACATTAAAATGAATTGCAAAATATATGTTTTCAGACATGGACAGACATATTATAACAGAGATGGAATTTTCACTGGCTGGAAAGATTCTAAGCTAACATCTAAAGGAATTAAAGAAGCAAAAATAATTGCAAAGAAATTAAAAAATAAAAAATTCCAAGTCGCTTTCAGAACCAGACTCACGCGCTCCAAACAAACACTAAAAGAGGTTTTAAAATATCACCCAGAATGCAAGAAAATAATTGAAGACAACAGGATGATTGAAAGAAGTTATGGTAACTTAGAAGGAAAACACCACGATACTATCATCAAAAAATATGGAAAAGAACAATATGACAAATGGCACAGAGGTTTTGATGTTCGCCCACCAAAAGGTGAGTCATTTGCAGATGTTGAAAAGCGAGTAAAGAAATTTATAACTTACCTTAAAAAATACATAAAGAAACACAAAGTAAATATAGCAATATCAGCTCACGGAAACTCTATTCGTTTGTTTAGAAAAATAATAGAAAATGCTACCAAAAAGCAAGCAGTAAAATGGAACATACCATATACTAAATATTTTGAATATACTATAAAGGTGTAATATGCTAAAATTAATCTTAAGTGCAATAATATTTATTTTACCTGCATACATAGCAAATTCAACACCAGTAATTGCAGGAAAATTACTTGGCAAATACAATGCACCAATTAGCAAAAAAATTCTTGGCAAAGGAAAAACCTGGGGCGGACTAATATTTGGTTTGCTTGCAGGAACTTTAGCAGGTTATTTTCTAAATGCACTGTATCTTGGATTTTTATTAAGCCTTGGCGCGCTTTTGGGAGATATAATAGGCAGTTTCATAAAACGGAGATTTGGATTAAAACGCGGTACAGCAGTTCCTCTATTAGACCAGTATGATTTTCTAATAATAGCGCTTGCATTTGCATCATATATTAAAACACCAACACTAATACAATTAATTATTATTTTAATTCTAACGCCACTGCTCCACATTTCCACAAACTTTATAGCATTTACTTTAAAGCTCAAGAAAGAGTGGTGGTAATCCGCAACTGCGGATGTAAGTAAGCGTATTGCTTTGCAATACACTGTCTCGCGAAGCGAGAACCGGTGCCAGCTGACGGAACAGCTGAAAGAGTGATGTAAAATGTTAAAATTAGATTTACATGTACATACAAAATATTCAAATGATGGTTTTGAAGAAATTGTAGATTTAATCAAAAAAGCCAAAAAAATTGGTTTAGATGGTTTTGCAATAACAGACCATGATACAGTTGCAGGTTTAAAGGAAGCTAAAAAACTTGCAGACAAAGAAAATTTTCTAATAATTCCCGGAATTGAAATTGCATCAAAAGACGGAGACATAGTTGCACTTGGAATTAATAAAAAAATTCCAAAAAATCTATCAGCAAAAAAAACTATAAATAAAATACACGAGATGGGCGGCATAGCAATTGCAGCTCATCCATTTGGAATGCTATATCACAGAAATTCAGTTGGCATCTTAGCTTCTGAATTGCCATTTGATGCTGTTGAAGCAATTAATTCCCGCTGTTATTCTGCGAATAATATAGCTCAGAAAATAGATAAAACAAAAATAGCAGGCAGCGACGCACATATAAAAGAAGAACTTGGAAGAGCTTATACTTTAGTTAATGCAAAGCCAAACATTAAATCAATTCTAAACGCAATTAAAGCAGGTAAAACTAAACCAATTGGTAAAAGTATTAGATTTACAAACGTACTACAATATGCATACATAAGAACACCTACTTTAATTTCTGAGAAGTTAAGTAAAATCTTTGGAAGAAAGTGATTACTGATAATGCCAGAAGCAACCAAAGTGCATAATATAAAACATCAAAATAAAATGCAGCAATTATTCCACCTAAACCAAGAATTAAAATTCGGTCTGCTCTACTTGCAATAGCAGTATAAAGTCTTTTTTTAGTAAGTGCTTGAGCTTGTGTTCCCATATAAGAAACTAATAATATTACAATAATAGTTGCAAAACCCAACCAATTAGGAATATTTGGATTAAATGCAATACCAACTAAAATAGCAATGTCAGCTAATCTGTCAAAGGTATGATCAAGAAAATCACCGAATTTGCTTGTTCCGTATTTTTTTGCAATTGCGCCATCCAATATATCAAGAAAACCATTTACAAAAACTAA
>WJKY01000092.1 GCA_014728835.1 Candidatus Woesearchaeota archaeon
CCTTTATAATAAAAGATGGTCGTTTCTATTATAATGTAGGGGGAGGGATCGTGGCTGACTCTGTCCCCAGGATGGAATACAGGGAGACGCTGGACAAGGGTATAGCCCTGCAGGACACACTTGATCATTTCCGGAAGGATAACCTGGTCAAATATCAGCCAGATACAGTGAACAGGTAAAAACTGGATATACAGCCCGGGAGGGGATATGATAGACCATATTTATATAAACGGCAGGTTCCATACTGCAAAAAAGGCAAAGATACCTGTAAATGACAGGGGATTCATGTATGGTGACGGGGTGTTTGAGACCATGCGCAGTCACGGGGGAAGAGTGTTTATGCTCCATCATCACCTGGAAAGGCTTTTTCACAGCCTGAGGGAACTCAGGTACACTCCAGGTTTTGACGGCGGCGAGGTTGAAGATGCAGTATACAGGACCATGGCAAAGAGCAGCCTTTCAAACAGGGACGCCTATATAAAGGTCATGGTCACCAGGGGCGAGCATGGGGGGGACCTGGGTTTCACCCCGGGCGGCAGGTGCAGCCTGGTCATCATGGTCAAGAAGCTGGAGCCCTATCCGGAATGGTATTACAGCAGGGGTGTAGAAGTGATATCTTCTTCAATTAAAAGGATTGCACTGGGATACCAGCTGTACAGGCACAAGCTGATGAACTACTTCGAGAACATCTATGAAAAGGACCGGGCCGGTTCCCGGGGCGCCTTTGAGTCCCTGTTTTTGACCCGGGACAGGCTGGTACTGGAAGGGGCCACCACCAATATCTTTGCCGTAAAAAGGTCCACCGTGTTTACGCCTCCGCTGACCCAGAATATCCTGCCGGGTATCACCAGGAAGACAGTACTGCAGCTCTGCCGGACCAACCGGATAAAGGTATGGGAGAAAAGTATCCATTACAGGGACCTGATAGATGCCCATGAGGTCTTCCTTACCAATTCCATAGCCGGTATAGTTCCGGTGAGGAAAATAGATGCCTATGGATTAAGTACTGAAATTCCGGGAAGTACCACATCCAGGCTTACAGGTCTCTACCGCCGGGAAATAGAAAAAAGCCAGAGCTGATGATAATATACCTATGTATGTAATATCCCCTGCAAAGAAGGAGGAGCAGTAAAGTGAAAAAATTCACCAGCCTGATGGATATAATCGAATCAAGGACAAGTGTAAGGTCCTATGAATCCCGGGAGATAGAGGAAGATAAGCTGGAGTATATACTGGATGCCTTCAGGAAAGCCCCCTCGGCAAAAAATCTGCAGCCCTGGAAACTGATAGTGGTAAAGAACCAGAAGATAAAAAAAGACCTGGCCATAGCATGCAATAATCAGACATTCCTGGAAGATGCTTTCGTGATCATTGCAGCCTGTGCGGATGAAAAAGAGGCATACGGCAGGATGGGGGGATACATGAACAGTTATCCCATCGATATTGCCCTGGCTCTGGAACACCTGGTACTGGCTGCCACCGAACAGGGACTGGGGACCTGCTGGATAGGTGCCTTCAAGGAAAAGCTGGTAAAGGACATCCTTGACGTACCGGAGGACGTCAGGGTAGTAGCCCTTACCCCGGTAGGATACTCCTCAAGAGAAGGTTCCAGGAGGGGTAGGAAGCCCCTGTCAGAGATAATCTGCTATGACAGGTATATCTGATAGATAAGCCCGGACTGCAGGTCCGGCTGTCCGAAAAAATGGAAATAATAGTCACCCATGTAAGTACGGATTTCGACGCTTTTGCCGGTATGGTAGCGGCAGGAAAAGTATATTCTGAAGCCATGATAATGCTGCCCACGGCAATAAATTCCAATGTACGCAAGTTCCTTTCATTGTATGAAGACGAGCTCCCGCAGGTCACCCAGCCCGGGGATATCGATCTCAGCAAGGTAAAAAAAGTGATAATGGTGGATACCCGGATAGCATCAAGGACTGGAAGAGCTGAGCAGCTTATCCTGGACCCGGATATAGAAGTCATAGCCTATGACCATCATATCAAGACCGGCAGGGATCTCCGGCCGGACAGGGACTTCTCACGGGAGACAGGAGCAGCCACCACCATACTGGTGGAGAAGATAAGGGAAAAGGAAATCGATATTTCTTCACTGGAAGCTACCTTTTTCCTGGCAGGGATATATGAGGATACTGGTTCATTTACTTTTCCCGGCACTGCCCCGGAAGACCTGGCGGCAGCAGCCTATCTTATGGAAAAAGGTGCCAGCCTGTTCGTGGTCCTCAAGTTCCTCAACCTCTCACTGACGGAACAGCAGCACCAGCTTCTGGAAAAACTTATTATAAACAGCCGGAAGATCAACGTAAATGAGACGGAGATAATCCTTTCCAGCGCAGAGATGCCGGAGTATGTGGAAGGACTTTCAGTACTTACCAGGAAATTATCCCAGATAGAAGAGGTCAGCATAGTATTCTGCTGGGTAAAGATGAAGGAGAAGACATATGCAGTAGCCAGGAGTGATGATATAGATGTTGATGTATCCAGGATACTGGAGGCCATAGGCGGGGGAGGTCATCCCCAGGCGGCATCGGCAGTAGTAGATGAC
>WJKY01000069.1 GCA_014728835.1 Candidatus Woesearchaeota archaeon
CGCGTTGGAAAAAGTGTTGGAGCCAGACTAAAACAAAGAAGAAAAGATGTTGTGTTTATTGAAAAAGATAAAGGAGTAATAGATAGACTTCGTTCAGAAGGGCTTTTAGTAATGGATGTAGGACCAATAGACGAGAAAACATTATTAGAAGCAGGAGCTGAAAATGCCGATGGAGTAGTAGCAAGTTTAGGTGATGATAGTAAAAATTTGCTTTTAACTTTAACAGCTAAAGAGATTAATTCTCATATTACGGTTGCTGTGCGTATAAATGAAGCAAAATTAATACCTAAATTTAAAAAAGCAGGAGCAAGCTTGTTAATAATACCAGAGGCAGTAGGTGGATGTAGGCTTGCAGACGCCATGCTTGGCAATATAACTGATGACGTGATTGTTGGAAAATAAACTTGTTTGGTTTAGTTTGGAAAGTTATTAATTAGTTTAGTTATAAAACCATGACATGATAGATAAAGTGCTAAAATTGGTCAGACAAAAAGGACCTGTTTTACCAGTTGAAATAGCTACAGAACTTGGTGTGGATAGCTTTATAGCAAACGCATATTTATCTCAATTAATTGACGCAGACAAAATCAAAATCAGCCAAGAACCTGTGGGTAATGCTTTTTTGTATTTTATGCCTGGCCAAGAAAGCGTAGCAAAATCAAGAATTAATAATCTAGTGTCTAAAAGTGAAAAAAGCACAAAAACTTTTCGAAAAAGAGATTCAGGTTCGGTTCCCGCAGGTGTTGAAGAAAAAAGAAAAGCGTTTGCACAGCGTTTAAAAGAAATTGAGGAACGCGAAGAAAAAGAAAAGGAAAAAACAGTTGCATCCAGTTCAGATAAGGAAGATTTTCTCAATAGAATAAAGCAAGCTATTGCTCCTACTTTATCTAAGCAACAAGTTGAAACTATAAAACCACAAATTAGAGTGGGCGCTGAAACTCAAGTTAGTCCAGAAAAAATTGAAATCAAAAACATAACAGATGCAAAACAAGAACAAAAACAACCAGAGAAGCCTTCTGAAAAATCTGATGAAGTAAAGAAGAAACTGCCTAAAAAAAAGAAACGTAAAAAGAAAAAAAGCATATTCAAAACAACTGATATTACTGAGCTTGCAGAGGAATATTTCCGCGAACATGATGCAAAGATTCTTGAGAAAAAAATAAAGAAAAAGAAAGAAATTGACTATGTAATTAAAGTTTCTTCTGGTATTGGCTCAATTAAGATGTTTGTAAAAGTAAGAGACAAAAAAAGAATTAATGAAGCTGATCTTTCATTAACATATACCCAAGCACAAAACAAGAAAATGCCAGCTTTATTTATAACGCGCGGCAGATTAACTAAAACAGCACAAAATTATTTGAAAGTTATACGCGGGTTACTTAAAGTTAGATTTTTAGTAGAAGAAGAAAAATAAAACACAACGAAGCCTTTTTAAACGAATTTTAATGTTTTATTATTACAGCGCGGTGGGGCAGTTTGGAGTGCCCGCAGGGCTCATATCGCAATTGGTTCGATTGCGGAACTGACTGCGTCAGAAACCCTGAGGTCGCTGGTTCAAATCCAGTCCGCGCTATTAAAATTTAAAAACAAAAGGAATAGTTTTTTAATTACTTTTTTCTTTTCTTTATTATATGATAATTTGTGGAATTGACGAAGCTGGCAAGTTAAAGGTAGAAGTCAGGTTACAGGCCATAAAAATTATATACAAGTACTGCTATAAAATTTTATGGAGCATGAACTAGCCAAATGCATAGGATTATGGCTCGCAGAGGGAGATTCTAAAACTAAATATGAAATAACTTTTACTAATAATTGTTGGCAGCTAGTTAAACTATTCTCCGATACTATTTGCAAGTTGTTTAAAGACCATACATTTAACGCTAGAATTTATGTTTACTCCAAAAAACAAGAGAGACCAGAAATTCGTTTACCAAAACATAGTATTAATTATTACATAGATCAACGTGCAAGAAAACCTTATTTTATTTTTAGATTAGCGTCTGTTGACATTGTAAAAAAATGGAAAAAAATCACTAAAGAAATTCAAAAAGATGAGAAACATTACACAAATATTTTAAGTGGCTTTTTTGCTGGCGAAGGAAATATTAAAACAGGAGCGCATAGTAATAGAACATTGAGAGTTGCTCAAAAAAAGCCAAATAATTTTATAGAAAAGATATTTAAAAATCTTAAACTAACTTACAAATTTGCTGAAAGAAATCGATCGTATGTCATAACTGGTAAATGGAATTGGGACATATTTGCTGAATATAAGATAGCGGATTTGCATCCAGATAAAAAACAAAGATTCTGGAAAGCATATAAAGAATTTAAAGAAAATCACTATCCGAATTTATACCTTAAAAGAGAAGTATATAACAGCTTAATTACCTATTTGTCTGCCTTCGAACTTGCATTAAAGTTTAATCGTTCACAAGCACGAATTTGTGATGTTTTGATGGAATTAAAAAAAGAAAATAAAATAAGAAACTTTAGGGTAAGAAGTAGGGACTATTGGACAAAAAATAAAAATCTAATAATTATTTCAAAAATAAAAAAGAAATATTTGAATTTACTTAAGACAAAAACTAGGAAAACAGCAGATTTTGCAAAAGAATTGGGTGTTAATTGGAAATCTGCTAACAAAAGACTTAAAGAACTTGAAAAATTAGGATTGGTTGAAAAAGCAGCGAATGATTGGATACTCTCTAATACTCGAAAAGAGGTGGTTGTATTGTGAAAAGTTTGATATGCGGCATTGACGAGGCGGGAAGTCTGCAATAAGCCATTCAACTGGTTTTTGCGGTCCTATAGGCCCCGTCATAGGCCCATTAGTTTTAGCTGGTGTTTGCATTGAAGAAGAAAAAGTTGCTGAAATAGAAAAACTAAACTTAAAAGATTCCAAGCAAATATCTCCAAACAAACGAAAATTACTTTTTAAAAAAATTATATCTTTAGCAAAAGATTATAGAATTTTAAAAGTAGATGCTAAAGAAATTGACAGCAGAAAATCAATTGGTTTAAACTTAAATGAACTAGAAGCTTTAAAATGCGCAGAACTAATTAATTCTTTAAAACCAGATACAGTTTATGTTGATTCTCCGATTTCACCGCGCGCATCAAAATTTGGTGACTTAATTCGTGCAAATCTGAAAAACAAAGGAATAAAAATTGTTTCCGAGCACAAAGCAGATGAAAAATATCCAATTGTAAGCGCAGCTTCAATACTTGCAAAAGTTACCAGAGACAAAGAAATTGAAAAAATAAAAGAAGCTGTTGGCTTTGATTTTGGCTCAGGTTATCCAGCTGATGAAAGGACAATAAAATTTTTAGAAGAACACTGGGAAAATAAATTAGCACAATATATAAGAAAAAGCTGGGGAAC
>WJKY01000070.1 GCA_014728835.1 Candidatus Woesearchaeota archaeon
AACATATTCTGATTCTGCTTGTAATTCTTGTTTTTTTTCTGCGAGCTTTTTCTTTAAATATCGGGCATAAAGCTCACGTATTCGATTCATATCTAAAGACCAGAAATATAAATACCACCATTTTTTTTCTTTATCTCTTTCCTTAGAATAAGTAATCAATCCTCTGCTTTGTAAGCGATAAAGAAGCCTTCTAGTAGCATTAACTTTTAATTTTAATTTTTCAGCTAATTTTTTCTCAGAAATTTGTTTTTGTCTTTCAAGAATTTTAATTATTTTTTGAGTGTCTTCATCTAAGTGAACACCCATTTCTTCTAACATAGAAAGTGTTTTTTTCTTTTTGCGCCTCGCCATTTATGTCTCCTTATATGGATTTACCTTTTTAATAAATGTTTTCATTAAAATCCAAGGAAATATGGGCCTATTAAATTCATCAAAAGTAAAAATAGCGAGACTGTAACAAAAATAGTCCATATAGTTTTAATTAGTCTTTTTCGCTTTACTTTCTTACTTAAGACTGCTCTAAGCATTTGACCGCCGTCCATGATACCCAATGGAAGCAGATTTATTAATCCAATACCAATATTAAGCACAAATATCCAGTTTAATAACTGCGCCAAATAAAATAATAATTTAGCAAATATGCCATATTTTTCTTGTGCTTCTGGTGTTGCATCCACGTTTTGACTAAACTGAATACCTATATATGGTTCAGATTTATTTTCAGGATTTTCAATTGTTTTTAACTCAACCAAATCTCCATCTATCTGCATAGTAATAACATCGCTTGGATTAACATTTTCCATATAATTTACAAAATCTTTGGTTGTGTTTATTTCTTGATCATTAATTTTAGTGATTATATTGCCTTTTTTTATGCCGGCTTTTTTAGCTGGCAAAAGAGGTTCTTGTTCTGGAGTTGTGCTCATAAGCTCAGTAAAAAGATTTTTTTCTTGTAATTCAGGACCCATTGTTTTTTCTACATAAAGTCCATTGGGCTCTAATATGTTAGCAGTAGCAGGAATTACTGCGAAAGTAAGTATTAAGAAAATAACAAGCGCCCAAACTAAATTAGAAAAAGGGCCTGCTCCGTAAATTGATAATTGTTTTTTTAATGGCAATCTTTTAAGTTTCTTTGGGTCTGGCTCAACAAAAGCTAAAGGAAGTAAAGCTAACATTCCTACGCCTGCTGATTTTAATTTAGCTCCCCAGCTTTCAGCTACAAAACCATGTGCAAATTCATGAACAATAATAATAAATGCTAAAGCTAAAATTCCATACCAAAATGGCAAGAATATTGGTGAACCTGGAATTTTTATTCCTGGTAAAACCGGACTTACAGCAGGAATTGTTCCAGGAACAATAAGCATTTCAATAAATTTCCAAGTTAAAAATCCTAAAATAACAATCATTCCAATAAATGCAACTGGAATAGAAGCATAACCAAACCATTGCCAAAACCTTGGTGATTTTTTAGCTATTTTGCTAATTTGTTTTGCCCAAAACTTTGATTTGTAGAGAAATAATATATTATACTGCACATTAATTTTGCTTCTGCGCAGCCAGAAAAATAATCCTATACACAAATAAAAAATAATAATTGAAGCTAAATTCCAGTCAATGGCCATAATCCTAAAATCGAAAGATTATATAAATAGCTTTTGTTACGCCTTTTTGTACCTAGCAACTGTATCAATTAGCTCAATATGACCTAAAAACAATGCTCTGCAGCAATACCGCTCTAAACCTAGCTTGTCTAAAGCTTCTTTTTTAGGTGTGCCTGCTTTAACTAGTTCCTGAAAATCTTTCCATAAATGTCCTACAGGCTTACCGCAGCTGAAACATCTTATTGGAATCATCATTTTTTCCGCTCCTTTATAGCATCTCTTATTTCTCTAAGAATGCTTGTTTGCTCATCAAATCTTGTTTCGGTTCTATCTATGGCTTGCCAAGTTAGAATTACAGCAAAAAATGTTAATCCAAGTGCTAATTGGTTAGTTGTTGGACTTGAACCAAAAATTTTCCAAGCAAATAAAATTAATAAAATAATAATAGCTATCCAAAACATTATTGAGGACAGTTCTATTTTTTTCTTTGTCATTATCACACCAAAAAGCTAAGTAATAATAAAAGTAATAATATTGCTGCTAATACCAAAAAAGGGATATCTTTTTTTCTCAGCCTTATCATTTTACAAATAGGGCAAAGTTGACCTTTTAAAACCTTTCTCTTGCTGAAACTAGCTTCTACTGTGCTTTTGCTTAAAAACCATAAGCTTTATAAACCCTTAAAAGACTACTTATTAGTAAGAATAACACCTCTGATACATCAGAGATGTAAATTTCATGGAGGAAAATTAAAAATGGAAAACTATCAAAAAGAAATTAAAGAAATCTATAAGTCATATGTAAATGGCGATATTGACAGTGAGGAAGCTCTTTATCAAATGATTGAGATTGCTCCTACACTTAAAAAAGTAAATTTTGATGCAAATACTAACAAATTAACTGTTGAAGTTGAAAATAATGGATGCCCTGAAAGATTTAGTTTACCTTACAAAAGCAAACGTAAAAAAATACGTAAAAGAGTAGCTGAATTAGTTTCTCTTTTAAGCAAATATACTAGTAGACATGTCAAACAAGGAAGCGCTAGCAATAGAAATAAAATACGCTTTGGACCTAACAGTTCAACAAATCATAAATTGCAAGGATTAGAACAAGTTGTTCAGGATAACTTTGATCGTGCAATTAGTAATTAAAGGTATATTAAAAATGGAAAATAAATATCAACAAAGCACAGAATTAAAAGCAGT
Source organism: Candidatus Woesearchaeota archaeon (assembly GCA_014728835.1). GTDB lineage: Archaea > Nanobdellota > Nanobdellia > UBA10117 > WJKY01 > WJKY01. The sequence continues at coordinate 2,810 of WJKY01000070.1, forward strand.
TAAAGATATTAGTAAATATTTTCAGAATGGAAATTATGAAGCTATTAAGAACATAATTAACAAATATCAAAATGTGGCTGAAACAATAGCTAATAATGGCTGTGATAATAAAAGTCTTGATAGCATTCTTAAAGTAATTGAAAAAGGTCAAAACCTATATGATACTTTAATTGGTGATGTGGAGGCGTAATGGCAAATAAAGATTTAGAAAACAAATGTTCAGATTCGTATTTATATAACGGAAAAGTTTTGTGTAGAGCTAAGTGGAATTGTCCTGAGCAAAGCAAAAGAAAAATCCTAACTGGAGAACAATATGGAATAAGCAATAAAATAACTTCTGGAGTTTCATTACCTATGTGCAAAGCTAGAGGTCAAATAGATGATGAAACTAAAGCAGCTTATTTAGAAACTGATGCAACAAAGGATTTAGACAAAGGTAAATATAATTCTGCAATTAGAAAATATAGAAAAGCAAGTGAATTATCTGATTTAAGTTACGACAAAAAATCAGAATTAATAAAAGAACATTCTGTTAAAGATTTAGGAAATGGAAATTTTAAAGAGTTTATAATGCATCTTAGTTTAGCTGATATTAATCCAGAAGCAATATTAGAAAGTATAAAGATAAGTTCTCTTGACAATTATAATCAAAATAAAAACCAATCAGATTGGAAACTTTATAGAAAAGCTGATAGCTGGCTTGAGAAAATAGAGGGGTCAAAATAAGATGGTTAATCCAACATTAGAACAAATACAAAAACTAATCAAAGTAAATAATCAAGGGGATTTAGAAAAAGAGGTCGAAGAAGGAAATTTCTCAGCGCCTGAAATTACTGATTCTATTATTGCATTTATAATGGATGATAAAATTTACTGGAAAGATGCAGATAAGTTAATGGAAAATTTAGTAGATATTTTTGAATTAGATAAACATCAAGGACTATTAGGAATTTATGTTACTGCGACTGCAACTGAAAGAGAACGCCAAGAACATATTAAAAAATATAATTTTAATATTAAAGACTTTAAATCTAAAACTCTTGCACCAAAAGAATATTTAGAAGAAAGTATCAGACAAGAACAAAATGGAAATTTATTTGATGCTGTAGAATTAGCATTAGATTCTAAAGATTATAATCAAATAAATAAACTTTGTGATAAAATAATCACTGATAAAGATTTACCTTTTGCTGAAAAAGCACAGATTATTGAAGGAATAGCTACATTTTTATCAAAAGAAACATTAGATTTCGATAGTGTAGAAAAAATTTATAGAGTAGCTAGTGAATTTTATGAAAAAGCAGCTGAATTAAATGAAAATAATATTACTTTTCATAAACTAGATAATAAGGCTATGCCAGAATTTATTAGAAAAATTGTATATTCTAACAGTAAACAAACATACAATAAAGCACGCTTTTATAATCGTGCAGCTATTTGCGCAGAATCTGCTGGTGATTATAAAAGAGCTAATACATTAGAAGCTTTAGCATCTCAATATACAGAAAATCTAGAAGTATCTGAAAAAGAACGTGAAGCACTAGAAAACTTTGATTTGGATTTGGAGGGACAATAAAATGAAACAATTCATTATCACTAAAAAAATAGCAAAGCATGGAAGGCAAGCTATATTAGTAATTCCAAAGATTTTGCAAAAAGCATTGAAGCCAGACACTTTAGTTGAAGTGCAGATTAAGGTATTGGAGGATAAATAAAATGTATGAAGAATGTGAACCTGATGCAATATACAATTGCCCAAAAGCAGATAAAGATGATTGTCCTATCATGGATGAAGTTAATGAATTATCATCTTATCTAGCTAAAGTAGAGGTTAAAAAACCATTGTATATTTCATTTTCAGGGGTCAATAATATAGGAAAAATACACTGTAATATAAGACACTATGCGACTAAGCCAGTTTGTAAATTTTTAGAAAAATTAAATACAGAATTAACAACATCACAAAAGATGATTTTATTAAAAGGCAAAAAACAAACAACACTAAAAGATTATCTGTAAGATTTCTGTCGTTTTGCACGAGCTCTGCTGTGTGTCATTGGTTTTCTTGTTTCTTTTCTTCGTGTATCTGCAACCAATAAATGCCTGTCATAATCTAAATATTCTTTTTTTAGTTTTTCAGAATCAGTATAATCAACCAAAGCTTTTGCAATTGCTAAGCGAACAGCTTCTGTTTGTGAGCTCCACCCACCGCCTTTGACATTTACTTTGATATTAACTTTTGATGTTACTTTTGGGCCAGCAATTGCAAGTGCTTCTTTGATTCTAAGGCGTGCGATTTCTGGTTCATAAAGATGCAATGGTATGCTATTAATTTTAAGAATACCTTTTCCTAAGCGAACAGTAGCTCTAGCTACAGCAGATTTTCTTTTTCCTGATGCATGAGATACTTTTGGTTTTGCCATCTTATTTTATATTTTCAGCTAAGCTGAACTGTGTATTCTGCCATGCTGAATACGCATAGCCTACATCCGCGGCTTTGCGGATTGCGTGAGATACTTTTGGTTTTACCATTTTTAGTTTTTATTTGCCACCTTTAACATAATTAAGTAATTGCTTAATCGTAATATAATTTTGCGTCTTAAGATTATCTACTGATGCGCCTTTTATTGTTTCTATTTTTTCTTTCTTGAGAGTTTCTGGTATGCTGACGTAGCATTTGATATTTGAATATGCTTTCCTGCCTCTGCTTTGTTCTGACCAGTGTTTTTTCGGAAGCATTCCCCGGATTGTTCGCTTCACATATCTATCAGCGCGCTTTGGAATAAATGGTCCTGCCCTTGTTCCGCTTCTTCTATCTAGTTTTTTCTTGTATTCTTTCCAAGTAATTTCTGGTTTTCCACTGATTATTGCTTTTTCGCAATTAACAACAGCTATTTTTTCTCCTTGCAGAGCTAGTTTGGCAATGCGCGTTGCCATTCTTCCTAATATTAAACCAGATGCGTCAATTACCTTCATTTGTAAATCTCCTGTACAACACAATATATATTTACGATTTTAGTTCCTGGATTATGTTTAATTTCAGTTACTGTAGCTTTAAAATAATCTTCTTGTGTGCCTAAATTTTTTACGATAAATTCTTTTGTATTTGGTATATCCTTTTCCTCTAACGATATACTTAATGGTTTTTTGCCAGTTTTTGAATTTATTATTTCTCCTTTCTTTGGAGGTTTAATTAGTAATACATCCAACGTCTTTGATTGCTCTTTATTAATTACAGCTGTCATCCTATTAACCTCACCTTTGTTCCTTTTGGGTTTTTTTCTAATAATTGTTTGAGTGTTATTGCTTTGCCGCCAGCTGCTTTGATTTTTTCTTCTGCAGCTTTAGAAAATTGCCAGGCAGCGATTGTGATTTTTTTATCTAAAGTTCCAGCTGAAAGTACTTTTCCTGGAACTACTATTGTTTCGCCAGCTTTAGCATGGCGATTAACACGGGAAAGATTTACAGCGCGTCTGTTACGAGTTGATTTTTGTAAATCTTTTGCTATTCGTTTCCAGATTTTTGCTTTCTGCTTTCTAAGTTCGCGAATTTCTGCTCGCAATACTGGATTTGTCGGTCCTGTTTTTCTCATTATTTATCCTCTGTGTATTCAGATTCTGAATACACTCGCTGACGTCTGCAGCGGCAGACTGGTCCTGTAGTTTTTTATCTTATTTTTAGCCCGTTGATTTGTTTTTTAAGTATTTTGCTGGCGTTAGTAAGCATAGCTTTTGGACTTAGTTGTCCCCAACTTTCAATTGTAAATATAAATTTTCCTTCTTCACTACCTACATTAATAGTACCTTTTGTTTCATCTACACAAGCCATACAAAGATTACAATCTAATATATTCTCAGCAACTAATCTATCGCCACTTGTTTTGTAAACATTTCGTGGACAGAGTTTTACGATCTTTTCTGGAGTTTTTATATCTTTTTGACCAATGTAAATTGATGGATATCTCTGATAAAAAGCTAAACCTGAACTCCATTTAGAATGTTCTTTTCCTTTACCTAACGTAGCTGTTGCCTCAAATTCCAATTCTTGATTTTTTAATAATTTAACAATTGGCATATCTGGATAAACAGGTTTTACTGACTTATCTTTAAATTTCAAATCTTTTGCTAATACAGTTGCAGGACCTTTTACTTTTAATTTCGCTTTTGTTTGACATCTAGCGCATCCTTTGCCCTTACACTTACATTCATCTGGCAAAGTATATCCTTTTGCACCTTTTAATGGAATTAATCCCACTCTATGTGCAACAATTTCATCATACAAAGCAGATGAGTTTTTAGTAAAGTAAACATCTTCAATAGCAAGTACTGGAACTTCAAAAGAAATTGCTCTTCTCAAAGCATTTGCCAGTTCAGGAGTTGCTTTACTTAAAACAAATTTTACTTTATTATCTGATTTTTTTAATATTTTAATTGCCATTTTATACTCTCCTACCTCTTCTACCACCTTTTTTTCTGCAACCTCCATGCGGAATTGGAGTAACATCATCAATTTCTAATATTCGCATGCCAGCTCTTGTTAAAGCTCTTATTGCTGGCTGAGCACCTGGTCCTGGATAGCGGGCCCCATTATGACCTCCTTGCGCTCTTATTTTTATATATAATTTAGTGACACCTTTTTCTTTTGCTTCGCTAGCAACTTTTTTGGCAGCTCTCATCGCTGCAGTAGATGAAGATTTTAATCTGTCTGCGCGAACCATTTGTCCGCCTGAACCAAAAGCAATAGTTTCGGACCCTGTTAAATCAGTAATATGAATAATAGTATTATTATATGATGCATATATTCTAGCTATTCCTATTTTTGATTTTTTTGCCATTATCCACTTGTAGACGCAGCAGAAGATTTAGCTTCTGATTGCGTTTTTACCTCCACCATTTTTTCAGATTCTTCTTTTGATTTTCTTGGGATTTCTTCTTTTTTAATTTGTTTTGGTGTGAATGCAAAGCCAGATACAAATCCAAGTTTATCATTGGCTTTTACAAAATATGAAGGTGAAGACATTTTTTTCCCGTTCACAGTAACTTTTCTGTGAACTATTAATTGTCTTGCATGCTTTGGAGTATGCGCCATACCTTTTTTGTATAATGCTGTTTGAAGTCTTCGTTCAAGAATATTGTGTACTGTAAGTTCCAGAACATCATCTAAATCAGCATCATCTGGTAAAACCCCTAATCTGTTTAATTTAGTTAAAAGAATTTTTTCAGCTATTTCTCGTTCTTTTTCAGTTAAACTTGCTATTTTTTTAGCTTGTGTCTGCCAATTATTTAATTTTTCTTCAGCTCTCCAAACTTCTTTCTTTTTCTTTAAACCATATTCTTTGATAAGTTGATTTTCTTCTTTGATTCTATCAGCTTCCCAAGGATGCCTTGGTGGCGTAAATTTTTTCCTTTGAAAACGTGGATGTCCCAAAGCTGTAAAATCAGCTTGCACTTTCAGCGTATTCAGTAAACTGAATACACTCAACAAGCTGTCCTCCTGTTATTATTTTTTGATTGTTCATTTTATTTTTTACCTGATTTTTTCTTTCTTTTAACTCCAAGAGTAGTTCCTGTTCTACCACTTGTTCTTGTTCTTTGACCTCTTACTCTTTTGCCTTGAAAATGTCTTATTCCTCTATAACATCTTAATTTTTTCAAGAAACGAATATCAAAATCTTTTCTTAGTTTTAGGTCTGCAGATATAAGATGTTTATCTTCGCCTGTATCTATATCTTTTCTTCGATTTAACAGCCAGGCGGGAATTTTATATTTGCCTGGGTTTCGCATGCATTCTTCAATCTTTTTCATCTGTTCAGGTGATATATTTCCAATCTTTCCTCTTTTATTTAGATCTAAAACTTCGCAAACTGCGTTTGCAAACATGAAATCTGAACCTCTAACTTTTGTTAGAGCTAATAAAATAGAAGTATGTCCTGAGACATCTTTATCTACAACTCTTACAATATCTCTGAAATTTTTGGATTTGGTTTCTTCCATGTTTTTTGCCTAGTACAGCAACCCCTTCAATTACTAAATATAGCGTGACGTGTGCCTTTTTAAAAGTTGTGTTAGCGCCGGGAGTGGGACTTTCAAATCCGTTGGCTGAAAAGCCAATTGTGTATCGCTTTGCGATACGCACGCTCACGTCCGGAGCGCCGGACTTTTGAACCCACATATCCCGAAGGAAACAAGCTTTTTGTTGCGTTGAAACCGCGACCGGCTAAGTGCACTTGGCATAGCCAATGTGCGCTCAAAGTGCCAGCTGATTTCGCAGCTGTTCCAGGCTTGCGCAGTACCAGATTGTGCCATCCCGGCAATATTAAGAAAATTAGAATTCTGCTTTAAAAAAGCTACTATTAGCCTTTCCAGCCATTTTTTCTGCTGCGCTCTTTGTCTTTTTTATCTTGCTGTTCTGGCGGCAGTAAAATCGGTATGCCATCTTTTATTGGATAAATAAAATGGCATTTAGTACAAGT
>WJKY01000071.1 GCA_014728835.1 Candidatus Woesearchaeota archaeon
GATAAAAAAAACAAATTTATTTTATTTGAAGATTTTGATCATCATGATAATATCTATAAATAATCTCCAAGACCTTTTTGATTTCTTTTGCTTTCGCCTTTTAAGATTCGTTTGAGTGCATTATTAACTCGCTTTGCTGAGAATTCGTGCCGCTCTATTAGTATCTTTCTTAGTTTTTCTTCATTTGGTTCTGTCCAATTAAGTGTGTAATCAATTGTAATAGGAGGTTTTGTAAAGATTTTTTGTATTCTGCGCCAGTTTGAAATCTTATCTGCATATTCCTGAAAATCACCTCGGCGCACAATCTTCAGAGCTGTTTTTGGTCCGATGCCCTTGTATCCTTTTGGATTATAATCTGTTCCAACCAAAATAGCAATTTTAATGAAAGCATTTATATCAATTGCAAGGAAATTCAAAGTTTCTGATAAATCAATCATTTCTAGGGGTTGGTTTTTAGACATTGAAAAATTTCTAATTAATCTGGGTGTGCCAAATAAAAGAGTATCATAATCCTGGGAAACAACAGCCCAAACCTGTCCTTTGTTTGCCATATAAGCTGCCTGCGCTTCACCATCTGCAATTGCCTGAATCCAAGGCAAACCCATAGCAGAAATTAATTCTTTTGACTCTGACACCATTTCTTTAGTTAATTTGGATGTTTGCTGAGCATATTTGCGCGCCTCTGCAAGTCTGCCAGCTGCTTTTGCTGCTTCGTATTTTTCGCGCGCTTCTTCTCTGATTTTTTTGCGCGCTTCAACTGTTTCTCTTTTTTCTTCGGGTGGTCTGCCATCAAAAACAAAACAAGGCTTAATTCCTTGTTCTAAAATTTTGGAGGTTCTGTAAAACAGACCAGAAAGGTGAGAAGTAATATTTCCTTCGCTGTCCATCAAAGGTGTTCCATCTCTTTGTCTAATAGATGAAAGAAATTGAAATATTATATTATATGCGTCAATTGCGATTTTTTTGCCTGTAAGTTTTGATAAATTTATTTCATGTCGTATGGTTAAATCTCGAAGGTTTACTCCCATTTAAACACCTGTAAAAATAAATAATTAAAACTATTTATGTTTTTGTATACAAATCAAAAATATCTTTTGCTAAATGAGCTAATCTGTCTATTTCATTATAATTATGTGAATACCAAAAATTTAATCTTACATCTCTATGTCCTAAAAATGCTATTTTTTGGTCAGGCCAATTGAAAAAATGTAGTACTTTCTTTTTTGGACAAAAACAAACATCATAAAGTGAATGATTTCCAAGATACCAATCACTATAATATAAATCATATTTTTTTGAAAGTTCTTTAGCATCTTCTTTGTAAACTTTTATTGGTTCAAATGGTCTTGGAAAATTAAAATTATTCCAGCAACGCTTGGTACTATATGTAAATTCGACTTTTTCGCCAGAATTAAATATGGCTTTAGTTGGCGACCAAGTATCATTTATCTCTTCATCTAGGTATCTAGCATTCCCAAATATTAAATGAATTAAATGATGCCCATTAACAACTTTAAAAACAGTTGGTCTTTTAGTTCTCATTTTAACCTGCTAATTTTTTCATTGCAGTTATAACATCACCCAGTAAATAAGCTTTATTTTTGTTTTTATTAAAAATAATAAATCTTTGCCCGTGAACTGCTTCATCGGGGCTCAAAGCATTGATAAATTCATTAATTATTCCTTTATTTATTAGTTGTTTTTTCTTTTTAATTAACTTAGAAATATCTGAATTTACTGAATGATATGTGCCATTACAGCTTTTAGCTGCTAAAATAAATTTATTTGTTTTTTTAAGCAAATTATCGCGTTCTAATTGTTTTAAACCGTGTGATAGTTTCTGTGCTTTGAAAACTTTTGAGCCTACAGACTCTAATGCTATTGCTTCCATAATACTACTAATATGAGGTAATTTTTTAAAAGCTTCGCTGTCCGGTGCTCCGGACGAGAGCAAGCGCATTCAATAATTGAATGCACGGTCGCAAAGCACTTGGGAAGATGGGTTAAAAAAGGTGGGTCTGGCGCCTTTTATCCGAAAGCTCTACGAACATCAATTATATCTGTTGTACTAACATTCTCTAATGCGTTGATATCTGCTTCAATTTTATCGGCATTTATTGTTTTTTCATCACCAATAAACGTAAAAATTATTGCCTTTAAACCAAAAGCTACTTCTTGAATATCAGTTTTATGCACTTCTGCATTTGCGCTTTCTATTTTGGTTTTGCATTTGTTAGATAATTCTTCCATATCAACCTCTGGTCCTATTGGCATAACTTTAAGTTTAATTATTACATCAGCAATTGTAATCACTCTCCTTAAACTTAAGGCTAGCAAAAAGCCAGTCTTTTTGTGCAGTTTTGAGTTTAATTATTACATCAGCCATTTTCAACTCCTAAGGTCCTATAAACTCGCATTCAGAGCAAGGGTATTTAGCAGAAGTTCTTCTGCATTTGCCGCAGCGTACAATTGTTTCTTTGCCGCATTCAGGGCAGGGAAAATTAGTTGCAAATCTATCATTAGTTACTATTTTATTGCATGATGTACATTTTTTTCCTGCCATAAAAAACATTTCCAGAAAGCATTTATAAATCTTTTTAGAAACTTACACATATGATAAAATACTTAATATTAATAGTTTTAGCTGCTTTGCCTATTTCAGAAGCTAGAGGAGCGATTATTTATGGTCTAGGCGCAAGCATACACCCTGCTGTTGCATTTTCATTAGCAGTTGTAATTAATATTTTAATGATCCCTGTGCTTTTCTGGGTATTGCGTCAGGCGCATTTCAGGAAGCTCGCTGATAAATTATTTGGCAAAAAAATGAAGCAAAAGATTGAGAAAAATAAAGACGTTTTAAACAAATATGGTATTCTTGGTCTTTTGATTTTTATTGCAATTCCTTTACCAGTTACTGGCGCTTGGACTGGCACTTTTGTTGCAGAGATACTCAAACTAAACAGAAAAAAGTCATTTATTGTAATCAGCATCGGTGTTATAATTGCTGCGTTATTGGTTTTCTTTGGGTTTAACGGAACAATGTTTTTGCTTGGGAAAATTATTTAATATCTAATTGGTCTTATTTTAGTATGTTTGACATATTAAACGAACTTGGTATGAGTAAAAGAGAACTTAGATTACACCGAGCCATGCTAACTAAAGATAAAAATAAATTTGAACTTCTTGAAAAATTAGATAAAGAACTAAAAGGTAAATTAGGTCCAAAAGAAACAAGAAAGTCAATCCGGGAACTCATTACTTTAGTTTCAGAAGAAAAAACAGAAATACAATTAGCACTTAAAGGACTGGACCAGGAAATTAAGGACGAAAGAAAAAATTTAATCAAAGTTGCTGAAAAATTTGATAAAAGAGAAATTAGATTAGATAAAAAAATAAAGTCTGATTTGAAATTTGAATTAAAAGAACTTAAAAAAATTGAAAAAGATGTTGAAGACTTTCCAGAATTAGAAGGGATTATTAAAGACCTTATTGAACTTGTTAAAAAAGAATTAAAGCAGGATAAATTAGCTATACGCTTTGATTTTAAATTATTAAAAGACTTAAAAAAACAAGAGTAAACTCTTAAAAA
>WJKY01000072.1 GCA_014728835.1 Candidatus Woesearchaeota archaeon
AACAAATAATTCCATTAGTTTACAATGATAAAGAAAAAGCAAAACAACTTGTTAAAAAATGGAAAAAAGAAGGTTTTTTAGAAAATGAAGAAATAAAAATTAAATCTAAAAATGGAATAAGAACAGTTCTATTAAGCGTAGATAATGTAGAGGATAAAAATGGAAAAGTTTTATATTCAGTTTTAATGCAAAAAGATTTAACAGATCTTTTAAAAACAGAAAAAGAACTAAAAAATAAAGTCAGTGAACTTGAAAGATACAAAAAACTAACTGTTGGCCGAGAACTAAAAATGATTGAACTAAAAAATCAAATAAAAGAATTAGAACAGAAATGCCCGGAGGAAAAAAAGATTGGCTGAGTTAATAGAATATTTTTGGTTTTTTATCTTTGTTTTTTCAGTTTGCCTCTCTCTAGTTTTAACATATGTTTACCTAAAAGAAAAAGATAAAAGAAAACTAATTTTTGCTATTTCATTTTACATAGCATCATTATCATTTATTCCTCTGTTTTTTGGTATCAAAGGAATAGATATAGAATTTGTTTTATTTCGTAATCTGTATTACTGGGGATCAATTCCTTTAATGCTTGCAATAAATATTTCCTTAGTAGAAAAAATAAAAAGATATAAAAATTTAAACAAGGTATTTATATACTTTGTATTTGCAATATTTCTATCCCTGCTTCCAACACTGAGCACATTTGATGTTACATCTTTTTATTCAATAGTTCGTCAGATACTTGCAATAGATATACTTGCTCTTTCATTAATACTCTTTATTAAAAACAAACAATTATCAAATATACTATTTTTCTTAGCTATGACAGGTTTTACAATAGGTGGTTTTGCACTTGCATTTGGATATGAGTATCTTGGTGTGTATTCTCAGCTTACAGGTTATATATTTATCACCTTAATCTTTATAAAACCAAAAATAAAAGCTGATAGTAAAAAAGGTTTTTCCTCTTATTTTTCACTTGAACAAAAATTAGAAGACACTAAAAAAATCCTTCAAAAAACTGAAGAAAAATATAAAAAACTTGTAAACAACTCCCCCGATCTTATAATTGAAACAAAACTTGATGGTACAATCCTTACAATAAATGACTCTATGGCTAAAAACTTTGGAAAAGAGTCAAAAGAGTTAGTTGGTAAAAACATAAATAATTTACTCCCAAAAAAAATACTCGAAGAAAGGAAAAAAGCTACTTTTGAGAGTTTTGAAAAAAATAAAATAATAACTACTGAAGATGAGAGAAGAGGCAGATATTTTCAAAATATATACATACCAATGACAAGTGATACTGGAGAAAAAAGCATCCAGATAATTGCTCGTGATATAAATAATCAGAAGAAAACAAATCAACTCTTAACACAAAAAATAAAAGAACTTAAAAAAAGCGAACTTGCAACTCTTAATATCATGGAAGATTTCCAGACAACAATATCTGAACTCGAAAAAGCAAAAAAAGAAATTAATGATTTAAATAAAAATTTAGAAAAAAAAGTAGATGAAAGAACTGTAGAAGTAAAAAAACTTCTCAAACAAAAAGATGAGTTCATTCATCAACTCGGCCATGATCTTAAAACTCCACTTACACCAATTACTACGCTTCTTCCAATTGTAAAGGAAAAGATAGATGATGAAAAACTTGAGGAGATGCTTGATGTATCAATTAAAAATGCTGATTATATTAAAAATCTTGTAATAAAAACACTTCAACTTGCAAGACTTAACTCTCCAACATTAAAACTTGATATTGAAAAAACAAATATTTTAGATGAAATTAATAAGATACTTGAGAAAAAGAAATATTTTTTTGAGAAAAACGATATTGATATTGAATATAATGTTAATGACAATCTATATATTGATGTGGATAAAATTAGGCTTGAAGAATTATTTGATAATATTATTTCAAATGCAATAAAATATCTTCCTGATAAAAAAGGAAAAATTATAATTGATGCAGAAGAAAAAGGAAATGAAACAACGATATCTATAAGAGATACTGGTGTGGGTATGACAGAAGACCAAATCGATCATATTTTTGATGAGTTTTATAAAATAGATGACTCCAGGCATGATTTAGAATCAACTGGTCTTGGTCTTACAATATGCAAAAGAATTGTAGAGCATCATGGTGGAAAGATATGGGCTGAAAGCCAGGGTGAGAATAAAGGAACAACATTTTATGTTACTTTAAAAAATAAAAAAGATTTTGGAGGAAAAAATAATTAAGCTGATAATATATATTAAAAAGGAGATGAGAGGATGGTAAAAAACATAATGATTGTAGATGATAATCCAGATTTACTTTTTTCAGTAAAACATGGAATTGAAAGCACGGACTCAAATTTTAAAGTAATTAGTGTCAAAAGCGCAGAAAAATGCCTTGAAAAACTTAAAAATAAGGAGCTTCCTGATTTGATATTACTGGATATTATGATGCCAGGAATCAATGGATGGGAGATGTTTGACAAACTAAAAGAAAATGAAAATTGGAAAAATATACCTGTAATATTTCTTACTGCAAGAACCGATAACGTTGCAAAAAATGCAGGTAAGTTTCTTGCTGAAGACTATATTGAAAAACCGTTTGAGGTGGAGGATTTAATTGATAGAATTAATAAATCCTTAAATAAATAAAAATATGGGATGTGATGTATGTATGGATAAGAAAATAATGGTAGTCGACGATGATCCATATATACTAATAACTCTTAGAGCGCTTTTTGAAGAATATGGTTTCGAGGTTTATACTGTTCCAAATGGAAAAGATTGTATTGATGAATTAAAAAATGGTTTTAAAGGTGTTGTCCTCATGGATATCATGATGCCTATAATAAATGGATGGGATACAATCCGTGAGATAGTAAAAGAAGACCTTCATAAGGGAATTACAATTTCAATGCTCACGGCAAAAGACATGCCTGACCCAGATATAAACGAACTTAGAGAATATATCAAAGATTATATAACAAAACCTTTTGAGCCTCAAGAGTTAATATCAATTGTTAGAAGTTATTATAAAAACAGCTAATCAATAAAAATAAGTTGGGATGCACAAAGGTGTTTAGTAGGTGAGAGAAGAACCTGAAATTGTAAAAACACTTAGGCAAGAAGAAATGCTTAGAGTATCACCTCTTACTAGCGTTGAAAAAGTAGAACTAATCAACAAAAAAGAGGATAAAAAAGAAGCAGATTTAATAAAATTTTTAAGAGTTATAGAACAGAGTCAAACATCAGTAATAATTACAGATGCAAAAGGAAATATAGAATATATAAACCCAAGATTTGAGGAGGTAAGTGGCTACAGTAAATACGAACTGATTGGTAGAAACAACAGTGTTTTAAACTCAGGTAAAACAAGTAAAAAAACATATGAAAATCTCTGGGAACAAATTTCTTCTGGAAAAACTTGGAAAGGTGATCTACTAAACAAGAAAAAAAACGGAGAACTCTACTGGGAAAATGTAATAATTACGCCTATTAAAAACCCTGAAGGAAAAATTACTAATTTTGTAGCATCAAAAGAGGATATCACAGAACGTAAAAAAACTGAAGAAGAAATGAAAGTAAAAGATCATGCTATTAGATCTTCGATAAATGCAATAATTATTGCAAACTCTGTTGGAAATATTACATATGTTAATCCATCATTTCTAAAACTTTGGGGCTATATCGATCAAAAGGAAATAATTGGAAAGCCAATTGTTAAGTTTTGGCAGATGAAAGGACAATACATGAAAGTTATGGATGCAATGGTTAACAAAGGAGGATGGGTTGGTGAGCTTATTGCAGAAAGAAAAAATGGATCGACTTTTCCAGTACAACTTTCTGCAAATTTAATAAAAGATGAGAATGGCGATATAAAATATATGATGGCTTCTTTTGTAGATATCACAAAGCAAAAAGAAGCAGAAGAAGAAATTTTAGAGAATCAAAAAAGAATTGAAGAAAAAAATATAAAACTAAGAAAACTTGATGAACTAAAATCGACCTTTTTAAACGTTACATCACATGAACTAAGAACTCCTATGGCCTCGATCAAAGGCTATGTTCAGATGATTATAAAGCAAGCTCTTGGTGAGACATCAAAAGAGCAGAACAAGGCTTTAAATGTTGTTTTAAGGAATGTAGAGAGACTTGACCATTTGATTCAAGATATTTTAGATATTTCAAGACTTGAATCAGGAACTATGAAGTTTGTTGCTGAAGAAGTTGATATATCAAATATGATAAAAGAAATTGATCAGACAATGAA
>WJKY01000085.1 GCA_014728835.1 Candidatus Woesearchaeota archaeon
CATCCTCGCTATAGGAGTTATTTCTCTCGCCTTTGTTTGGGGAAATGCATTCATACCAAAATTTGTTGTAATTATAGTGTTAGTTTGCATGGGAGTTGTCACCTACTTCCTGAACAAACAATTCATTAAGTCAAAAAAAGAAGCTCACATAAGGAAAGCATGGGGATTTGTCATGATATTTTTGCTGACGTATTTTGTCGTTAGCTTCTTAATTACTTTTGCTTATGGATTCACATTTCCTATGTTTGATCAACAAGCAATGGAAGAAATATACGAAAAATCGGAAGCTTGGTGTGACAATCAGTGTTATGAAGAGGGTATTGAGCAATATGCATTCTATCTGGTTGAATACAATGAAAACACTGATGAAGTGCAATGTAGATGTTTAGATGAAAACCAAAGATCATACTCAACACACACAATACCTTGGGAAGATCTTATCATAGAGTATATTGATGATTTTGAAGTTGAAAATGATCCTTTTGGAGGCTAAATTATGAGTTATTGCGATGAATGCGACGAGCCTCTTGACATGTTGCCGTTCAAATGCAAGAGATGCGGAGGTAGTTTCTGTGCTAAACATCGTATGCCTGAAAATCATCATTGCCCAGGACTTCAAAAAGGGAATGTTTTTGTGAGCGGGTTCAAGCAATCAAAGAAGCCTCGCCCAAAAAAGAAAACACATCACTACACACATAAGAAACCGAACCACCACCACACAGAACACAAAGAAAAAAAGCAACCAGTCGATTTGAAGTCAAAAATTAATAGATATTGGTCAAAAACTAAACACTGGTTTAGACGGAGAAAAGGGCGAGGATACTTACACTACGACAAACTTGCGAAATCATTTCTTTGGCTCGCAGCAATCAGCATAGTAATACTAATCCTTTATTCAAACATAGCAAAAATCAACGAGATAATCATATGGTTCATCCCACTAGGCGGAGCATTATTACTAGTGACTGCTTACTTCTGGATCAAGCTATTCATACGATTCATCAAGAACCTATCTACATGGTACAAATATCAAAGAAACTGGCTGAAGTACCTCGTCATAGCAGTAATCATTGTGTTGCTGCTCCTTGTATACGTCAATAGAGAGCCAATAATCACAAAAGGCGTAGAAAAAATCAAAGAAATCAAGCTTTCTAACATCCTCCCTCTGAAAATATCCGATGAAATACCTCAAGACAGCCCGTTAAGCGCAGAGAACATGAAAAATCTTAAGACAAAGGTCGTCGAAAGCGTCGACCAAGCAATAGACCCCGATCCGATATCCGACAAAACCAAAGAAATTGAACAAGCGATACTCAAATACACGAACGCAGAAAGGAAAAAACAAGGCCTTTCAGCTCTTTCATGGGACAGCAAACTAGCAGACATCGCCCGAGAACACAGCTTGGACATGGCAAACAACAACTTCTTCTCCCACGACAATCTACGCGGCGAGGATCCAACAGCACGCGCCATCAGGAATGGATACAATGTCCACAAAGAACTTGGCGGCGGATGGTACTCAGAAGGCATAGCCGAAAACATCGGAAAAATGCCAACAGGAAGCATAACAGGAGGAGGCTACGTCGCTAACAACGCCGACAGCATAGCAAAAGCACACGTCGACTCATGGATGGACAGCCCAGGCCACAGAGCAAACATCCTCGAAAAAGACTACACAAGACTTGGCGTCGGAATAGCCTTCGACGGAACTTATTACGTCGGAACGCAGAACTTCTATTAATATAATATATAATATAATAAGTATTATATTAGATAATGATGTTAAAATGATGTTATAATGATAGTATTATGATATTATAATGAGTATTATTATACCAATATTATTATGTTTTCTTCTATAGCTTCAGAAAATATGCTTAGTAAACCTTAAAACAATATGTTACTAAACTAATATATTAGATTATCTTTGACGGACTAAACCAACAGACCGAAAGGTTTATAAAAGTCACCTGCTTCCCCAACCTCATCAAAGAGGAAGGTGGTTATTATGCCAAGAAAAGTCGATTACCCCCACTGTTCATTCGAAGACGCACTACACATCGCCAGAATCGTCGACAAGCTCGGAGGAAGCGTACACCAAGGAACGATTGCCTTGGAGCTGAAGATGTCAGAAAAGGGCGGAGGATTCAAGGCAAAAATCAATGGTGCTCTGAAATACGGAATGCTTCGCAAAGAAGGAGAAAACATAGCAGTCACAGACCTCGCGGACAAATACTTCCACCCAATTGAAGAAGACGATAGAAAGACGGCACTGTACAAGTCATTCACATCCGTACCACTCTACAAAGAACTTGTACAACGATTTCAAGGAAAGAAGATCGAGAAAGGAACACTAATCTCGCTACTAATAAGAACACACAACGTCAACAGAAACGTTGCAAGCAAGGTGGCATGGTACTTCTTGAAAGCAAACTCCAAATACAACTTCCTCGAAATGAACATCCAAGAAAAGAACGATTTCGAGGATGTCGATGAAGAAGAATCAGACGAACAAGAAACCGACCTTAATAACAAACAACCAATTCGTCAAAGTAAAATTTCTTTTGAGTTGTTTGAGCTCTCGCTACACCTAGGAAACTTGCTTTACTCAAAGGACAGCGAAGATAAAGCAGACGACATACGAATCATAAAAGAAATACTTGAGAAGGAAAAGAAGAAACTGTCTCACTCAGCCCTATTTATCGACTTGCTCACCGATAGCAACAAAATAATAATCGCCAAGCTGAAAGAAGCTCTTATGAAAGACCTAGGGATATTTGTAGAGGAAGAAAAAGATGAAGGTGGTCAAGAATGAGCAAGCGAGAGAACACGATCGTGCTCATTGATGCAGGTTATTTTAGTTTGCTCTGTAAGCACTTCGGCAAAGGCAACTATTTGAAAGTAGACATCATAAAATTCGCCAAGTATCTTGCAACAAAACAAAA
>WJKY01000073.1 GCA_014728835.1 Candidatus Woesearchaeota archaeon
ATGAAATATGACAACAGGGCCGATTCCTGCAAGTATTAATATTACTACAGCACAGATACTTCCTAAGGCAAGTACCTTTTTAATTTTTATTTCCTCAAATGCTAATTGTTGACATGATATTTAAGGTTTTTCTAGTAGTTAGATATTAACTTCATAGCAACTTTTAAATATATTCAGCAATTTTTATAAATCCAGTAAAATCAAATGGAAATTGAAAATGTTTTACACAATCCAGCAGATGGAATTAACAATAAGAGTATCTCTGATTCAATTTTCACATATACAAATATTAAACAATTTTTTGTTTTCAAATTAAATTTTTAAGCTTTAATTAGTTAAGTATATTTTAGTTAAATTAAAGTAGATAGTCATATATTAAATTATCAAATGAATAGTGGTGAGAAGAGAAAAATAATAACATTTCTTTTTGTAATAATAACAATTATATTGTTTTCATCTGGCTGTGTTAAATTAACTTGTTCGTATATACCTAACCAATACATTACTAATGGATGGTATGAAGACAAATCTTTAAGAAACACTGGATCTCAATTCTTTGGTATGGACAAATGGTGTGGATCAGTCTATGAAATCCAGGGAAAATACCCTTCTACTTTAACCCTAACCACATTAAAATCACTTGTTCTGGCAGATGAAATAGAACTCTTTAAAAAAACAAAAAATACTATAAATAATACATTTCAGGATAGATTTAATCTAAATATAAATAGTACTGGAACACGAGAAATATCTAAAGGACATCAATCACAATTTATAACATATAATGGTATTGATATCCAAAATAATCAATCTATAAAAGTTATTGGAGAAGTTTGGAATTGCGCCTCAGCAGGAATATCTATTATTTGCATTGGTTTTTCATATATCACAAATAAAGAATTTCCTGAAATTATTAATATAGATAATTGGAAAAAAATAGTTATGGATCCTAAGGGCACTATTGATGATCTAGTTGGCGATAAAGGCTTAATATATAATATAAATTGTCATTAATCTTCTAAATCAACCTTATATAAATTGTAACCTTTAGGACAATTTATTTTACCATACACTTTTTTAATTTTATAGGTTTTATTTTTTTGAAGTGCAATATTTGTACATATCTCATAATTATTGCAGCCAATATTTCCACAATCATTCTTTTCCACTTTTGTAGTTGTACCTTGTGGAAGATTCTTATCTATTGCAGTTGAAATCGGCATTTCAGATACTTCAACTACAACTACCTTTCCTTCATGAACATTACAATCATGTTGTTTTTCTCTTAATTTTTCAATTTTATATTTTCTACCAGGTTTTAGATTAAAACATACTGTTTTAAGTCTGCAGTTTTTACACTCGCTATTAGGTCCCAAATAAATAAATTCCTCTCCTTCAATTGCAAGTTTTTCGCCAATCAGAGTTACCAGTGCCATTAACCTACTCCCGTTATTTTTACCAGCTTCTTTGCTGCATCATCAGTTAGTCCTTGTTCACCTAAAATTGTATATCTATCCGGTCTAATTTCTTGAGCTCTGAGCAGTGCTTCAATTATTTTCTTCTTTGGAATACCTAATTGTCTTGCAGTAATTGGTGCACCTATTATCTCAAGAAAATCTCTAATTTCTTCCCAATCTTCACCATGAAGATACATCATTAATATTGCTCCAACACCACACTGCTCGCCATGTAATGCTTTTCCTGGAGCTATTTGATCAAGCATATGAGAAAACATATGTTCTGCACCTGATGCAGGTCTAGTATTACCAGCAACACTCATAGCAACTCCTGATGTTATCATACATTTTACTGCTTGCCATACAGCTTCTTCAAAACCTGATCTAATATCCTCTGCTTTTTCAAGTAATAATTTTGCAGAAGTTTCAGAAAGAGATGCAGAAAATGTACTAAATTCTTCGTTTTTCAATCTATGAGCAAGCTCCCAATCTTTTACTGCAGACAGATTTGATATCACATCTGCACAACCAGAGGCGAGCATTCGATAAGGTGCTTTTGAAATTATTGAGGTGTCTGCAAGAACTGCCATTGGAGATATTGCAGTTTTTGAAACAGATCCTTTTTTATCCTTGATTGAAGCTCTTGGAGAAGCCATTCCGTCATGAGCTGCAGAGGTAGGAATACTAACATATGGTTTTGCAAGCTCTGTTGCTGCAAGTTTTGTCACATCTATTACTGATCCACCACCAACACCAAGTAAAAAATCTGAACCAAATTTTTTCAAATCCTTTAATACAAAATTTACCTCTTTAATCGAAGGCCAAGCTATAGGAATCCCTTTTTTTACATTTGGTGAAGGAATTACTGAAACATTAACATCATAGCCAGTTCCTGCAAGAATTTTTGCAATCTTGTCTCCGCATATTCTGTTTGTATTTTTATCTGCAACTATTAGTACATTTTTACTCCTAGTGAGTCTTCCACAAAGACCTTTTATTTGATCAATTGTATCATGACCTACAATTACTTCTCTTGGAAAGACCATTGTTTTATACTTTGTGAATTTCTCCATAACTAAATCAATTAAGTAAACCGCTGGTTTAATATATTATTTTTTCCTTGCTTACGATGCTAAATGACCGTAAAAGATATATATCTTAATTACAAAATCCAAATTTCGCTAATTATAGTAGTAATAATAGTAGCAATAATTGGACTTGGAATAAAATTCTTACCAACTTTATTTTATGATCAATGGATATGGAAATATTATTGGGGTCCAGTTGTTTCTGATGCTGCAGGTCATCCAGTTAGCTGGAATGGTATTGTAGCAAATGAAGGGTATACTCTAATCTCTGAGCTAACATATGGTATAATCTTAATTTTTGCGTTATTTGCGATATATAA
>WJKY01000007.1 GCA_014728835.1 Candidatus Woesearchaeota archaeon
AAGTAGTGCGCAAAAAGGTCTTCTTTATTCAGCTGTAAATGAAATAAAAGATCAAAAAGCAAAATTTGATTTTGGTGACATTGTAAGCTTTATTGATTTAACTAAAACCAATGCCAAGTGGGGGTTAATATCTGCAATTGAATCTCTGCAAAAGACTGGTTTGTTTTCATTAAGCCCAACAGAAATTAACGAGTTAGTGCAACCAGGTCAGATAACAATTATTAATTTAAAAGGCGCTTCACCAGACTTACAAGAAGTTGTAGCTGCTAGTTTATCTTTAAAATTATTTGAACAGAGAAAGGTTGGTAATATTCCTCCATTTTTCTTAGTCGTAGAAGAAGCGCATAGTTTTTGTCCAGAAAGAGGTTTTGGAGAAGCGCGCTCTTCAAAAATAATCAGGTCAATTGCTTCAGAAGGTAGAAAATTTGGATTAGGGCTGTGTGTTGTAAGCCAAAGACCTGCTCGCATTGATAAAAATGTTCTTTCCCAGTGTACATCTCAAATTGTACTTCAAGTTACAAACCCAAATGATTTGCGGGCGATATCATCTTCATTCGAAGGTGTGCGAGGAGAAACAGAATCTGAAATCAGAAGCTTGCCTATTGGAAAAGCATTAGTGATAGGTGCTGCTGATTGGCCAACTTTTGTGGATATTCGCGTTAGAAAATCAAGTCATGGCGGCAGAGCTGAAAAAATAATTTTTGATTCAGATGATGAAGAATTAAATGAATATATGAATAAAGGAGAATTAATGTATGCTTTTAAACCGCATATTACAAAGAAAAATATTTCAATTATGGAAGACAAGCCAATTAAAAATTCCAAACCCGTACTTGCTCCGGTGTTATGTGCTAATTGCGAGAAAAACAATAAAAACACATATTTTGTATTTAATTTGCTAAAACCAGAATTCCTGTATTTTGACGAGAAGCTTGATGGTATTAGCGTACCTACTGGACTTTCAAAATTGTCACCTATGCAAAAAAAAGTGATGAATGCAGTTTCTGCATCAGGTAAAACAACTTCTGCAGAAGTGATGTTAAAAGCTAACATGACTTTTAGTGAGGCAAAAGGCGTTATATCATCACTTGTTAAATCTGGTTTATTGGGTAGTTCGGGAAAAGAATTATTTTTGCCTGAGAAAATTAGAACATTTGTAAATCTGGAAAACCTGTCTTTTCCAGAAAAAGCAGATTATATTGATTTGCCTGGTGAAAAATTAAAAGCTACTGTTGATGAAAAAAGCGTAATCAGTTTTTTGAAAGAATTAGGATTTATAGTTACAAACCAAAGATTAGGCTGGCTGCCTTGTTGGCTAATAACTTTTGAAGATGATTCTACGATAATAAAAGATGCTCTTAGTTACTCTTTAGTTCTAAAATAGTCCGGTTATGCCTGATTTAACTGCTGATGCTGCCCCAGTAAGTAATCCTTTTGTAAATGACGGCGCCAATAATAAGCCAACTACTATCAATATCAAAAGTATGACAAAAATTGTTTTTAGCACACTCATTTTATCACCCCATTAATGGTGGGAATACTTTCCCTAGCTTTCTTTTCTCACCTTTAGCTTTTAAAGCTTTCATTTTCCTTTCTCTTGCCAGACGAAGCTGCCTTTTTCTAGCTTCTTCTCTTCGCCCCATACCTTTAAATTCTCCTGTTTGCACGCGGAATTTTTCTTTGAATTCTCTTAAAACTCTGTCAAGCTCTTTCAGAGCTCGCGAAGCTGCAGTTCCAAGCTGAAAATGAGATTCTTTGGTTGTGAACGTATGTGCTGGCATTGCAAATCTTAAAGTAACAGTCCATTTTGTTCTGCCTTTTTTTCCTGCTTTGCCTACCAAACCTTCTTCATAATGTTTGATATGAACATTTAGATAAACAACATTACTAAAATATGCTCTTTTAATTTTATCAAATTTTTCTCTAACTCGCGTTTTAATCATCTGAGCCTGAAATGGTTTCAAATCATCAATACCATAATATTGGATTGGCCAGAATTCAGGTTCTTTTAAACGCAAAAAAGTTTCTAAAAGATCGCGCGTAGTAATTATTCCAAGAGGTTTTTTATTTAATGTTACAACTAAATCTGAAATTTTGTATTTGTACATTTTATTTATGGCTGTAGATAGTTTTGCGCCCGGAGAAATCCTTATTATTTTTCTGCTTGCTAAATCACCTACATTAGTGTCTAAAAGAAAATGTTTATCTCCTACCCATACTTTTGAACCTTTGCTATTAAAACTTGTTTCCCTATGACCTTTGATTTTGTGTTTTGGACGCAAAAGAATTTGCTCTATTACGTCAGTAATTGAAAAAATAGAAATGACTTGATTTTTTTTGTTTATAATTGGAATTCTTCCAATTTTATTTTCTCTCATTAAATTAAGAGCTTTGCCAAGTCTATCTTCATATCTAAGAATAATTGGCTTTTCTGTCATTACTTTTGAAACATTTAATTTTTTTAATTCTGGGAAATTTTTTATTTTGTGTATGAAATCTCTTGCTCTGACAATACCTATGAATTTATCTCCTTTTTTAGTAACTAATATGCATGGATAAGAATGATACATTAATTCAGCTGCTTCTACTAAGTCAGTGTTAATATCAACAACTGGCGGATGTTTTACATGGTCTCTTACTTTGGCATCAGGACTTTTTTTGGCTGTTAACAGTTGTTTTCTATCAAATATCCCATAATATTTTCTTCTGCGCGTAACAATTGCTGTACGCATATCGTTTTTACGAAGTTTTGCAATAGCTTTTGACAGGTTATCATTTATTGATACTTCTGGATATTCTTTAGTTATTATGTCTTTAATTGTAGCCATAAGTAAATATCTCAAACGAGGTTTATATTATTTGCGTATCCATAAGATTTAAAAAGGTGTATTATTTGCAGAATCTTACTGCTTTGGCAGAAGTTCCTTGAACGAGATGATTTATCATGGAAAAAAAGCATATAATTGAAGCTGTTAAGCAAGCAAAAGCTGCTAAAAAGAAAGGTAATTTTATACAAACAATAGACTTAATTGCCAATTTAAAAGAAATAGATGTTTCTAAAGAAGATAAAATAGAAGAATTTGTAAAATTGCCTAAAGGTAGAGCAAAACCAGCAAAAGTTTGTGCGTTTATTGGTCCAGAACTTAAAGACCAAGCTTCAGAAGTTTGTGATGAAGTGATTTTATCTGATAATTTTTCTAAGTGGTCTAATAAAAGAAAATGTAAAAAATTGGCTAGAAATTGCGATTTCTTTATAGCTCAGGCAAATATCATGCCTCAGGTTGCTAAAACATTTGGTAAATATTTAGGTGTATTAGGAAAAATGCCTAATCCAAAAGCAGGACAAATTGTACCTCCTAAAACTAATCTTAAACCACTTGTTGAAAAATTAAAAAATTCTGTGAGGGTAACTGTCAAAAAAGCTCCAGTTGTATTTTGCGGAGTTGGAAATGAAAAAATGTCAGATGATGACATTGCTGAAAATGCTATCAAAGTTTTAAACAGATTAAAATCGAAACTGCCGAGAAAAAAGCACAACATAGGTTCTGTTCTAATTAAAACAACAATGGGCAAACCAATCAAAATAGGAGAAAAAAGTGGAAAATAAATCAAAGCGAGAAGTTCCAGAATGGAAGAAAGAAAAAGTAATAGAAATTAGAAAGCTCGCTGAAAAATATCCTACTGTCGCTATTATAGACTTAAGAGGTTTGCCGGCAAAACAATTACAATTAATCAGAAAAAAATTAAAAGACAAATTAGCAATTAAAATTACTAAGAAAATTCTAATCAAATATGCTTTTAAAAATTCATCTCAAGACAGATTAAAAAAATTTGCAGAATATGTAAAGGGATCTCCTGGACTTATATTTACTAATATAGATGGTTTTAAACTTTTTAAAATCTTAAAAGAAAACAAAAGAAGTGCTCCTATAAAACCTGGTCAAGAATCTCCAAAAGAAATTAAAGTCAAAAAAGGGCCAACTCCATTTTCTCCAGGTCCTGTAATTTCTGATTTCGGTGCATTAGGAATTAAAACTTCTGTTGAAGAAGGTAAAATTAATGTTGTTAGAGATACAACAGTTCTAAAAAAAGGTGAAGAAGCATCTTCTGTTGCTGCAAGTATTTTATCGCGTTTAGGAATTGAGCCTATTAAAATAGGTATTAATTTAACTTATATTTTAGAAGGCGATGAAATCTGTCCAGCTGAAACATTTGATATTGATGTTGACGAATATATAGATAATATCAAAAGAGCTCACTTAGATTCATTTAAATTAGCAACTGAATTAGGAATTATTAACAGTGAAACTGTTATTCCTTTAATCAAAAAATCATTCAATGACGCTAAAACAATTGCAATTGAATGCGACATTCTCACTCCTGAAACAATTAAAAACATGATCCTAAAATCCGAAGCTCAAGCTAAAGCTTTGGGTGGAGTGGTTTCAAAATAGAGGTGAAAAATGGAATATATATACTGTGCAATGTTATTGCACAAAGCTGGTAAAAAAATAAACGAGGAAGCCATGGAAAAAGTACTAACTGCAGCAGGTGTCACGCCTGACAAAGCAAAAATAAAAGCTACTGTAGCTGCTTTAGCAGATGCTGATATCGACAAAGTACTTAAAGAAGCTGCTGTAGCCCCTGTTGCTGCAGCACCGACAAAAGAGTCTGAGGAAAAAGGAAAAGAGAAGAAAGAGGAAGAAAAAGAAGAGGACAAAGAAAAAAGTGAAGAGGAAGCTGCTGCTGGTTTAGGTGCTTTATTTGGTTAAAATAAAACATGGCCAAGTCAGAAAAGGAAAATACAAAAGTAAAATTAAGAATAGATAAACTTAGAAAGGATATTCGTGAATTAAGTTCTAAACTTAAAAAGTTAGGAATAGAAAAAGAAAAAACTTACAAAGAAAAAAACAATCTGGAAAAGGAACTTGGCTCTCTTATTAAAAAAGCAAAAGAAACTAGAGATGAAAAAACAAAAATTGATACTGAAATCAAAACTTTAAAAGAGCAAAGAGAAAAATCAAACAAAGAACTTAAAGCAATGTTTTCTAAACTTAGTAAAATTAAACAAAAGCTTGGCTTAGGTAAGAAAAATCATAAAAAAAGTTCTGCTAAAATACGCAAACAAATAGATGCTATAGAATTTTCAATTCAGACAGAAGTTCTGAAATTTGAAAGAGAGAAAAAATATATGGCGCATATTAAGGCTTTAAAGCAGGAATTAAAAGACATCGAAGCTGAAGAATCAAAATATAAAGACCTCGTGGATTTTAAAAAAGAAATTAGTAAAACAAAACAAAATGCAGATGCTATCCACGAAAAAATTCAAAATATAGCGCAAAAAAGCTCTGACTTATTTGAAAATTTAACAAAATATTCTAAAAAAATCACTGACACTAAAAAAAGAAAAAATGAATTGCAAAAAAAACTTAAAAAAATCAAATCTGAAATTAACAGATTAAATCAAAAATTAGGCGAGTCTTTAAAAGACTGGTCCAAAACTAGTCCAGCTCCTGTCCCAGTAAAGGATATTAACATAATGGATAAGTTTAAGAAAAAGAAACGCTTAACTACTGAAGACATATTAATGTTGCAAAGAAAAGTCTCTAAAAAGTGATTTGAATGGCCATTGACAAATCAGCGCTGAGGGCGCAATTTAACAAGAATTGGAAGAAATATTATAATCTTAGATTTTTCAAGCAAGAAGGGTTTATTAGAAAAAAGTGTAGCTCTTGTGGTGTTAATTTCTGGACGCAAGAAAAAGATAGAAAAGTTTGTAATGATACAAAATGTTCAGACGGCTTTACATTTATAGGAAAAACACCAGCAAAAAAATCCATGGATTATCAAGAAACATGGGAAGAGTTTTCTCGAATAATGACTAAACAAGGTTATACTGAGATTCCGCGTTATCCTGTTATTGCTCGGTGGAGAGATGATACTTGGTTTACTCAAGCATCTATTTATTGCTTTCAACCACATGTTGTTTCAGGAGAAGTTTCACCACCTGCAAATCCATTAATTATTCCTCAACCAAGTTTAAGATTTAATGATATTGACAATGTTGGTATTACTAATTCTCATTATACATGTCATATACATATGGGTCAGCATGCTTTTGTACCTCCAAAAAAGTTTGACCAATCTGCATATTTGAAACATATTTATGCATGGCTAACAAAAGGAATGAGGCTTCCTGGAAAAGAAATCACTTTTCATGAAGATGTTTGGGCTGGTGGTGGAAATTTTGGCCCCTCATTAGAATTTTTTTCCCGAGGCATAGAACTTGGAAACCAAGTTTACATGATGTTTAAAAATACACCAAAGGGTTTCAAACCATTAGATATAAATGTGTTAGATATGGGTGCTGGTTTGGAAAGAGCTGCTTGGTTCACGCACGGCACACCAACAAGTTATGAGGTTGCTTTTGATCCAGTTGATGACCAGTTCAGGAAAAAAATTGGGCTTAAATATAACAAAAAATTATTATCTAAATTTTCCAGATATGCTGGTTTTCTAAATGTTGATGAAGTTAAAAATATTGAAAAAGCATGGAAAAATGTTGCAAAAAAAATAGATGTAGATGTAAAAGAACTTAAGAAAAATATATTGCCAATAAAAGCATTTTATTCTGTTCTTGATCACTCCAGAACTTTACTATTTGCTTTAGCTGACGGAGCATTACCTTCTAATTCAGGCGGCGGATATAATTTAAGATTTATTTTGCGGCGCGCACTAAGATTTATAGAAGAATTTGGATGGGATATTAATTTAACTGATTTAACTCGAGAACATGTAAGGGCATTTACTGGTCAAAAACCAAGACAAGTAACTGACACAAGAGGCAGAGAATTAGTAGAAGTTGGATTACATCCAATGTTTGGTCAATTACAAAATAAACTGCCAGATGTTGGAAGAATTCTGAAATATGAAGAAAAAAAATTTAATGAAACCAAAAAAAGAAATAGAAAATATTTATCCAAATATTTGAAAAAGAAAAAGAAAATTCAAGAAAATGATTTGATTAAATTATATGACAGCAAAGGAATTCTTCCTGAAGACATTAAAAACATTGAGCCTAAAATAAAAATACCTGCTGATTTTTATTCTAAAGTTGCTGAGCGTCATGTTGACAAAACTGAAGAAAAATATAAAGTAATTTCCAAAACTAGTTTAAAAGGCATTGAACCAACTTATGAATTATTTAGAGATGCTGAGCAGTTGAAAGAATTTGATGCAAAAGTTCTAGAGATTGTTGATAATAGATATGTAATTTTAAATGAAACTGCTTTTTATCCAACATCTGGCGGACAATTACACGACATAGGTACAATTAATGGCTGTCCTGTTGTTAATGTAGAAAAATGGGGCAAACATATTGCTCATGAAGTTGAAAATATAAATTTTAAAAAAAGTGCTTATGTTATTGGAAAAATTGATTGGACTAGAAGAGCATCAATTTCTAGAAATCATACAGCAACACATATAATTAATGGTGTTGCTAGAAGAATTTTAGGTTACCATATTTGGCAAGCAGGTAGCGAGGTAAGACCTGAAAAAGCTAGATTAGATATCACTCATTTTGATAATTTAACTGAAACTGAACTTAAAAGAATTGAATTATTAGCTAATCAGATTGTATTATCTGATTTGCCTATAAATAAATTTACAATGTCTAGAGACAAGGCTGAGAAAAAATATGGCTTTAGGTTATATCAAGGCGGAGCTGTTCCAGGTGCTGAATTAAGAATAATTGAAACACCTGGCTTTGATGTTGAAGCTTGTGGAGGAATACATATTAATAGAACAAGCCAAGCTGGACTTATCAAAATACTAAGAAGTAAAAAAATACAAGATGGTGTAATTAGAATAGAATTTACCTCTGGAACTAATGCAATTGAAGAAATTCAAAAACAAATAAAATATCTTGAAGACTCTTCAAACGTTTTCAGTGTACAGCCAAAACATCTGCCAAAAACTTGTAAACGATTTTTTAAGGAATGGAAGGATCAAAGAAAACAATTGAGAAAATTAAAGAAATAATTATTTCTTTTCTTCAGCAGGTGTTTCTTTTTTAGGCGCTGTTGTTTTATCTTTTACTGGTGCAGCTTCTGCTTCTGCTTCTTGTGCAGCCTTTACTTTTTCAGCTTCTGCTTGCAATTCTTTTGTATGTGCTTTTATTTTTTCTAATTTTTCTGGAGGAACTTCTGTTTTACCTTCTTTTAGTTCTTTGTCATATTTACCTTCATCAATTTCTTTGATAACATCTTTTGGGTCTTTTCCTTCCACTTCAAAGCCAAGAGAAACACAAGTTCCAACAACTTCTTTAACTTGATTTTTTAAGTCAGTACTTAGTAAACTATCTTCTTTTGTTTTAGCTACTTTAATTACTTGTTCAATTGCTATGTCTGCAACTTTAATTGGCGAGCCAGTTCCTTTTTCAACACCAGCTTCTTTTTTAAGTAAGGCTGAGGCTGGTGGAGTACCAACTTCAATTTCAAAAGTTTTATTTTTAGTATCAATAATAACTTTTACAGGAACCTCCATACCTTTCATTGATTCTGTTTTTTTATTTATAGCATCAACTACTTTATTCACAGGAATTCCCATTGGTCCTAATGCTGGGCCTAACGGAGGTCCACCTGATGCTGAGCCTCCTTTTACTAATAATGAAATTGTCTCTTTTGTCATTCTTTTTTCTCCTTTTTTTCTTTTCTTTCTTTTTTACCTATGACTTTTACTGAATCTAAACCAATAGTAATTGGAATTGGAACAGCTGCTTCAAGTAACTCTAATACAACTTTTGCTTTTTGGAAATCCAAACGAGTAACTTTTGCTTTTTCACCTTTGAATGGACCTGAAATAACACTTACAATATCTCCTTTGTGTATATCCATTTTTTCAGGTTTGAATTCAATTAAATGTTCTATTTCCTCATATTTTGTAGGTGTTCTTAAAACACCTCTAACATAAGGTATTCCATATGAAACTTGTTTTACAACATCTGCACTAATTGCTTCTACAAGAATATAACCTGTCATACCATGAGGAAAAAGCAAGCTATGTATGCCTCCTGCCTTTTTAGCATTAGATGCTAAAAAATCCATTACTTGTTCTTCTCTTCCAATTGCTGTTCGTACAACATATAATCCCATTTTATAATAATTGCAGTGCTTGCGTTATCATGTGAATTATAAAACCAATAAAACCAATTATTATTATTCCTAAACCAGAAGCTTTAACAATTGCTTTAAATTCTTCACTAGATGGTTTTTTAGTAATTTTAAGCACTCGTCTATATTCTTTTAATTTTAAACTTATTTTGTTTGGCCATTCAGATGGTTTTATTTTAGGCATGTAAATTTTAGGTACCTCTGGCATCTGACCTTTTCCCTTGCTAATCTTGTTAATATCCATAATACTACTAAAAAATAATGGGTTTAAAAAGGTTTAGTTTTATGAGTCAACAAATTCTATACCTAAATTATCTTCTAATTCTTCCCTGCGCTTTGTTCCAAGTGTGCGTGCTGGTCCAAAAATTTGTGGGCTTTGTACGCCTGTTATAACAAGCATTGCTCTAACTGTATTTTGCAGATCAGGTGTTAATTGAGCTCCCCAAATTATATTAGCATTATCATCGAGCTTTGTTGATACTTGTTCAACAACTTTTTTAGCTTCATCTAAAGTCATTGATGGCCCACCACTTACGTTAATTAGTGCGCCGCTAGCACCTGAAACTTCAACATCTAGTAATGGGTTTTTAATTGCTTTTTCAACAGCTTCTACTGCTCTGTTTTCAGTGTCAGATTCTCCAACTCCAATCATGGCTATTCCGCCGCCAGTCATTACAGTTTTAATATCTGCAAAATCAAGATTAATTAATCCTGGCTTTGTAATTAGTTCTGCTATACCTCTTACAGAATTTGTAAGTATTTCATCAGCTACTTTGAAAGCTGTATGTAATGGTAGGTCTGGTGCTAATTCAACTAATTTATCATTTGGTATAACAATCAAAGTGTCAACATAGTTTTCTAGTTTTTCTAAGCCTATCATTGCATTTTCAAATCTTTTTTGACCTTCCATTGTAAATGGAAGGGTTACAATTCCTACAGTTAAAATTCCTAATTTTTTTGCAATTTCTGCAACTATAGGAGCGCCACCAGTTCCAGTACCGCCTCCTAGACCACATGTTATAAAAACCATGTCAGAACCTTTTAGAGCTTGTTTGACATCATTTTCACTTTCTTTTGCACCTTCTTCTCCTACCTTTGGGTCACTTCCAGCTCCTAAGCCGCCTGTTAATTCACGGCCTATTAAGATTTTCTTATCTGCTTGTGCGTTTAATAGATCTTGAGCATCAGTATTTATAGCAAGAATTTCACAACCTATAATTCCAACCTCTGATAATCTTGAAATAGT
Organism: Candidatus Woesearchaeota archaeon; assembly: GCA_014728835.1. GTDB lineage: Archaea > Nanobdellota > Nanobdellia > UBA10117 > WJKY01 > WJKY01. Next base: position 10,420 of record WJKY01000007.1, read on the forward strand.
ATTATTACCAGCTCCTCCAACTCCTACTACCTTAATACGTGCTTTTTTAGATGTCAGTATCTTTTGTAATTCTTGATCAGTTGGATTTACAGTATTTATAGTAGGGCTTGAATCTCGGCTGATACTTGGACTAGCTGTGCTGGTTTCTGCATTAAAATTAGATTCTGATTTTGACTGGGGAGTAAAGTCTTCCATTCTCACACCTCACGTTAAAATGGTAGTTCTTACCAAGTGAATATAACAATATTCTATGTTTATAGAGATTATATAAATATTTGTTTGCTTAAAACATAATATCTTATTTTTTCTTTTTAGACTCTGATTTTGGCTTATTTTTCTTGTCTAAACCAGTAAAAACTACTTTTTTGGATTTAGCTTCTGAGACCAAATCTTCAACTTGTTTTTTAACAAGTTCTCGCATGTTTTCTGGCATTTCTTTCTTTAAATTGATCTTAATTTCTTTATCTGAAATAGTAATTGTGTAATCAGAATCTTCTAATTTAGTTAAAAGAGATATAATTCCAGATATTTTTTCTTTTGTATCTGTAACTTTTTTATTGATTTTAATTTTGTAATGTAATGTTCTGCCAGCTAACGGATGATTGAAATCAATTATTACGCGGCCTCCTGTTACGCTTCTAATAGACGCTACTGCTCCATCAATTGCTAATCTCTGGCCAGGTATTGGATTAATCCCTTTTTTCTTAAACTGAGTTAAACTTGTTAATTTGATGTGTTTTGGATTTCTGTGTCCAAAACCTTGTTCTGGAGATACATTAAATTCATATTCTTTTCCTATTTCTTTGCCTGTTAGTTGCTTGTCAACGCCTTTAAGTAAGTGTCCAGCCCCCAAACAAACAACAAGTGGCTTATATGTTCTGTTTTCTTGATAAGCTCCTTCTTTTTTAGCTAAATCAGCATTAGTAACATCAAAAATTTGATTACTACCTTTAACTTTAGCTATAAAATCAATTTGTATAAAATCTCCTTTTTTTACTTTTTTCACCATATTAATCATTCAATAAGATTAGCTTTTAAGTTTTTGCCTAAATACCAAGTGCACTTAAAATAATAGCGCCATCAGAAAAACCTATTGGTAATAGATTTACTATAAATGATAAAAAAGCAGGTATTGCAAGCATAGCAAAACACATTTGCATCTTTACAGTTTTTCTTTTCCTTGGCAAACATACATAAATTCCGCATACACTTAATGCAAAAATAAGATTAACTAATGGCCCTGCAAATGCTATAGTAGCATCTTGTTTGGTTAGAACTTCACCAGATGAAGAATAACTAGTAAATGCATCTGGAAGATATAAAGCAAATTTACTATCTGCCGGAGCTGTTGAATCAAAGTGAACTGTTGGGTTTAACTCATAATAATCAGCAACTGTATAATGTCCATATTCATGAATAAATATGTTTAGAAAAAAGCTTCCAAACAGCAAAACCATGAGCATGAGCCCTAATAATAATTTTTTCATCTTGTGACTAATTAGTGAAATCTAATTTAAAAAGGTTATGTTTTTCTGGATTTAAATGCTTTATAAGCTTCTAAATAAACAAAACCGATGCTGGAAAAGGCAAAAATAATCAACCAATCTTTAAGTGCTAGTGCTGTTGTATGAAAAACATTTTGCAGTACAGGAGTATATACTAGCGCCACTTGTAAAGACATTGCTATTAGTGCTGCAGCAAATAACCAAGCACTAAAAATTGGTTTTACTTTAACTATGGACTCATCAAGAGAATGACAACTAAATGCTTGAAACATTTCAAAAACAACTATTGATGTAAAAACTGCTGTTTGAGCGTAAACAACATTTTGACTTTTTAGGAACCACCAAAATAAAGCCATTGTACCTGCAAAAAGAATAAGTGGATATTCAACCAAATACGCTCTTAAGCCTTTAAAAACAGATTCTTTTGGCAGCCTTGGTTTGTGTCTCATTACATGAGGATCAATTGGGTCTGCGCTTAAAGCTAATGCTGGCAAACCATCAGTAACTAAATTAATCCAAAGTATTTGAACAGCAAGTAAAGGAAGCGGCAAACCAGCTAAAACAGCTGCAAAAATAATTATTATTTCTGCAATGTTTCCTGATAAAAGAAATGCTATGCTTTTTTTAATATTATTAAATACTCCGCGACCTTCCTTTACTGCAGAAACAATGGTCGCAAAATTATCATCCTCTAAAACCATATCAGAGGCTTCTTTGGCTACATCTGTTCCTGCAATGCCCATTGCTATTCCTATATTTGCTTGCTTTAGTGCTGGCGCATCATTAACTCCGTCACCAGTCATTGCAGCAATATGACCTTTTTTCTGCAATGCTTTGACTATTCGAACTTTATGTTCTGGAGAAACTCTGGCATAAATTGTTATTTCATCTGCTTGTTTTTCAAATTCTTTATCACTTAATTTATCTAATTCTTTGCCTGTTATTATTTTAGATTCAGATGTAATTAGCCCCAAATCTCTGGATATTGCTTTTGCAGTTGTTTTATAATCGCCTGTAACAACTGAAACTTTTATTCCTGCTTTTTTGCTTTGTTCTAATGCTTTTTTGGCTTCTGGGCGAGGAGGATCAATCATTCCAGTAAGACCAACAAAAACAAGATTTTCCTCTATGTTTTCAATTGTGTAATCTTTGATTGTTGTTGGTACTTCTTTGTAAGCCATTCCAAGAATTCGCAAAGCTTTTTCCGCCATATCATCAGAAGCTTTTAGAATTTCTTTTTTATCTGCGCCAGTTATTCTTATTACTTTTCCGTTTTTAATAATGTGCGTGCAATGCTCAATCAAAACATCAGGTGCTCCTTTTACAAATGCAATTTCTTTGTCTTCATGCTTATGTACTGTTGACATGCGTTTTCGTTTGGCATCAAAAGAAAGTTCTGTTATGTAAGGATATTTTTCAAGCATATGTTCTTTTGTAAGTCCTGCTTTGCCTGCTAAAACAATTAGTGAAGCTTCTGTTGGATCGCCAGTAATAACCCATTTATTTTTTTCTTTGTATAAGTTTGCTCCGTTACATAACGCACCAATATGCAAAAGAATATTTGTTTGTTTGTCATCCAAAGGTTTTATTTGTTTTTTATCTAATTTAAATTCGCCTTCAGGAACATAACCTTCTCCTGTAACATCAATAAATTTTCCGTTTGTGTAAATTTTGCGCACAGTCATTTCATTTTTTGTTAATGTTCCTGTTTTATCTGTACAAATTATGTTACAGCTTCCTAATGTCTCAACAGCTGGCAAACTCCGGACTATGGCTTTTCTTTTAGCCATGCGGTCCAGACCAATTGCAAGCGTTATAGTTACTATAGCTGGCAAACCTTCTGGCACTGCAGCTACTGCTAATGAAATCGCAGTCAAAAACATATCAAAAAGTCCTAAACCTCTCAAAACTCCTGCAGCAAAAATTACTGCACAAATTATTACTGTTGCAATTCCCAATGTTTTTGCAACATCTGCAAGTTTTTCCTGCAAAGGTGTTTTTTTAGTTTCTGCTTCTTCAATCATCTTTGCGATTTTACCTACTTCAGTATGCATCCCTGTTTCAGTTACTACTGCAGTAGCTCTTCCGTTTGTAATTATTGTATTCATAAACACGTAATTTTTTCTTTCTGCAACAATTGCTTTTTCTTTAAGCGCAGAAATATCTTTAGAAACAGTAGTTGATTCTCCTGTTAATGTAGCTTCATTAACTTTTAGATTAATTTCCTGTAATAATCTAGCATCAGCAGGTACTTTATCACCTTGTTCAAGAACAATTATATCTCCAGGCACCAAATCCTGTGTAGGTATTTTAATTTTTTTTCCGTTTCTAATAACATGTGCTTTTGGAGCTGCTAATTTTTTTAGAGCTTCAATTGCTTTTTCTGCACGAAACTCTTGGGCAAAACCAATAAGTGCATTCATAATAATTATTGCAAAGATTACTGCAGCATCAATGTAATGTTGTACTGCTAAAGCTATTGCGCCGGCAATTACTAATAATAAAATTAGAAAACTTTTGAATTGTTTTGCAAAGATAAGAAATAGATTGATTTTCTTTTTGCGCGCAAGAATGTTTTTTCCATATTTTTGGCGCCGCTTTTCAACTTCTTGGTTTGTTAATCCAGTTCGCTTACTAGTATGTAAAGATGATAAAACTTCTTCTGGTGATAATTGATACCAAAATTTGTCAGTAGCCATATTATAATTTAAAATTCGGTAATTTAAAATGATTTTGAATGGGATCGGTGGGATTTGAACCCACGACTCCGCGATCTTCAGTCGCGTGCTCTCCCAGACTGAGCTACGATCCCTTAAAATAAACACTCCAAAATTAGTTTATAAAGTTAATGTTTATTTAATTAGCAAAGCTACAACAGCGCAGCTATATTCGCCTTTTTTAGCTTCTGCGCTAGATGCTATTTCTTGCGTACCTTCAAAATCTATTTTTTTCTTTTTTAGTTCAGATTCTGCTTTCTTTACTGCTTTTTGTAGGCTTCGCCCCATTCCTTTGCCAATATAAATTTTATCTGCTGTAATTCCCAAAAACAGAGCAACTGCTGCTTCACCTTTTACACATTTCTTGAGAACAATACCTTTTGCTTTTCCTTTTAATTGTTTTTTTAATTCAACTACGTTGCCTTTTGGAACCTCAAGTTTCTTTAACCCAGTTAAATCAACGCTGGAAATCTTTGCATTTCTAAGTGCATTTTTTTCTGCTAATATCTTAGAACCATATCCTACTCCCCAAGTGAAATAATATTTGTTAGCCATTTTGATGAGCGCCGAGGGTGGGACTTTCAAATCCGTTGGCTGAAAAGCCAATTGTGTATCGCTTTGCGATACGCTCGCTCACATCCGGAGCGCCGGATTTTTGAACCCACAAAGGACAAAGTCCAACTACCTTGCTGCAAATTTTTAGCAGGGTAGCGCCGTATTCCCCACCTGCAACGCAGGTGCAGTCTATTAGGATTTAACCTAATAGGCTCAAAGTGCAGCCTGATTTTGCAGGCTCCAGGTTGGGCCACCTCGGCAGAGCTGTCACGGTCAGCTCGCACCCGCTTCACAACTTTGTTGCTCAGAGGGCAACCGTATGTTTTACAGATAATGGAGAGCATGCCCTTAAGTGGACAAAATCAACTAAAAACTGCTAACCTGAAAATCAGCTCCACGCAGTGAACTCACAAGCACATTTCAATTAAATTAGGGCTGCTCCCGTCAAGGCCTGACCCGGTTCATCAACCAAAACGCCCTGTAAGGCTACGCTTCGACACTAATTAACAGGACAGTAAACAGCTGACCTGCCGCCTTCAGAGCTTCGTTCCTGGCTAAAGGGAATTTCCAGTTACAGCCACTCCCTAGCTGGCCAAACTAGCTCTCCAATTAAAAAAACAAATAATGTGTTTTTAAATGTTCTGATAGCCTATAAACCAATAGAATAAGCTAATTGCTTGGCCATATCGGGATTTTTTTCTTTTATATATTTATAATACGGCCAAAAACTATTCATTAATCTTTTTGTTGATGCATGAAGTCTATCGCCAATTTGTTGGCTTAAACCTCTCATTTTTCTTAACTTTGCAGCTCTAATATATAATTTAAGTAACAATTGCGGACGTTTATGAAAAACAAATCTTGGAAAAGTTCCTTCTTTAGATTGCTGAACGCCAGCAACAGTTAAAACTTGCGCATACAATAAAAATCTCCAATGTTGCCACCTCATAATTCGCCTTAAAAAAATATCTGCGCGTGATAAATAATTATAAGATTCTGCTAGCTCACTTCTTTTTTTGTATTCTTTTGGTATATTTTCATCTAACCAAAGAATCAGAGTATCTAAATCACCATCAAAATTATTTGCAGCTTCTAATGCTTGTTCTATATCAAATGATTTGAAAACTAATTTAAGAATATTAAATACATTTTCTTCTTTTTCTCTGCCCCATAAAATAATATCTTGTAAATTAATATTTCTTTTTTGATCAGCAATCATTTGCAAATCATTAATCGCTGCTCTTAAATCACCATCAGCAGCAGTTGCTAATTTTTTAAGTGCTTTTTCTTCGTATTTTATTTTTTCACTTTTACAAATATTTTTTAGAAATTTTGTAATAGTTGATGTTCTTACTTTATTTAATTTTATTAGTTCGCAGTATTTACGCAGTGTCTTGAGTTTTTGTATATAAGGATCATTTGCTGTGCAAATAATTGGGAATTTTGTATTTTTAATCACATTTATTATTGCTGCTATTCCTCCTCTGTCTTTGTTTCCAGCTAAACCATCAATTTCATCTATAAGAATTATTTTTCCGCCACCAAATAAACTAGCTTGCTGAGTTGCAGGTTCTAAACGTGATAAAACTCCTGCTTTGTTTCTAAAATCTGATGCATTTAATTCTATAAGTTCTGTATTAGATTCGCTTGCAAGAGCTTGTACAATACTTGTTTTACCAACACCTGCTTGTCCATGTAAAAGAATAGCTGTTTTTTTGGTTTTTGGAAATTTATTTATAAATGATTTAGTTTGCCAAACAGCTTTAGTTTGTCCAGCTATATCTGATAATTTTTTTGGCTGATATTTTTTAGTCCAGGGTTTCATTTTTTATTATGCATTTCATCTATTGCAGTTGTAATATAATCTTTTACAATTGTATTATCTAAAGTGTTTTTAGAATTCATTAATTGTCCTTCTGCGTCTACAGATGCATTAAATTCTCTTATTAGTGACCCAATATCCTTTACTTTATTTGCAGTTAATCCGCCTGCAAGTACAAGTCCAAAATCTAAATCTTGTAATTCTTCAGCAACTGCTCTACTTATTTTTTCATCAATTGATATTCCTGCGCCCATTGATTGATCAAGTATTACATAATCAACAAGAGATTCATATGGTTTAATTTTTTTCTTCATTATTTTTGGATTTTCAAACATGTCTTTTTCTATCTGAAATATTATTTTCATGTTTGGGTACCTGGATTTCATTAATTCTAATCCGCTAACCGGAGGATAAAATAAATTCAATTGTATTGTATTGCATTTATCACCTGTAATTTCTATTGCTCTAAAAATATCTATAAGATTAAAATCATTAGAGCACCAGTGAATTGTTCTTAAAGAATCATTAGGCATTGCTTTCATTAAATAAGGAATACTTTCAATTCCCGCCCATCTGCGTTCAGGTAATTGCATATCTAATCGTTTTTTGCTCATTAATATTCCATACATCCCATAATGTCCGTCCAATGCTTTTGTCATATTTTCAACATCATTTAAACTGGTTATACCGGTAACTCCGATGTATTGTTTATTTTTCATTTTTTGGCAATTAAAGAAAATTCAGCTAACATTGCAGCTAATTGGATAAATTCATTTGAACCTTCTACTAATCTAAACTCATATTCTCCGCAAGCGCGGATTAGTTTTATTTTTATGCTATCATCAATATTTAATTTCCAGATTTGTTTTTGAATCTGCTTTACAACATCTAAACCTGATAATCCATAGCCAACCATTACCTCAGTGAGTTTCTTTTTAGCATCTGTAAATCTACCTGCAATTGATAATTTTATTATTTTTTCAATTTCTTGCGGTTCTGCAAAACCAACAACTTCTGTCACTGCTTTTATATTTACATTTTTAGTTACAGAAGCGCAGGCTTGTAATAAGTTTTCAGCTTTTCTCATATCCCCTTCTGAAACTTCATAAATTAATTCAAGTGCTTCTTGTTCTGCAACTAAATCTTCGTTTTTGATTATTTTATTAAGAATTTCTACAACTGATTCTTTTGGCAGTGGTTTGAATCTGAAAACAGCGCATCTTGATTGAATAGGTGAGATTATCTTTGATGAATAATTACAACTTAAAATAAATCTAACAGTATGAGTATAATCTTCCATAATTCTTCGTAATGCGTGCTGAGCTTCTTTTGTTAAAGCATCTGATTCATCTAAATAAATTACTTTAAACGGAACATCTTCTAGAGCTTTAGTTCTTGCAAAATCCTTAATTTTATTTCTAACAACATTTATTCCTCTTTCATCAGAAGCATTTAGTTCAAGAATATTATCGCTCCAGTCTTCTCCGTAAATTTCTCTGGAAATTGCTAGTGCTGCTGTTGTTTTTCCTGTGCCAGCAGGACCTGCAAATAATAAATGAGGAAAGCTCCTGGACTTCATAAAAGCCTTTAATCTAGAAGTAATATCATCTTGCCCTCGTATGCCTTCAAGCTTTTTTGGCCGATATTTTTCTGTCCAAACTTCCATGCCTGTTATGAGCAGACAAAGGCTTTTATATATTTATATTGGAGAGCGTAATTGTTTTAAATGCGAGTTAGATTTGTTAATTATGAAATATGATCCGTTAAAAATAGAACCAGAAATATTGAAGCTTTGGTCTAAAAAAAAGATTTTCAAAAAAGTTAAGAAAAAAGCATCTAAAGGCAAATATGTTTATTTTTTAGATGGTCCACCATATACTAGCGGAAAAGTTCATGTTGGCACTGCATGGAACAGAGCTCTAAAAGATTGTTATCGAAGATATTTGTGGATGCGAGGATTAAATGTTAATGATACTCCTGGGTTTGATATGCATGGTTTACCAATTGAAGTAAAAGTGGAAAAAAAGCTTGGAATTTCTAAAAAAGGTGTTGAAGAATTTGGTGTTAAAAAGTTCATTAAAACCTGTAAGAAATTTGCAACAGGTAACATGTCTGTAATGATAAAAGATTTTCAAAGGCTTGGAGAATGGATGGACTGGGAAAATCCATATACTACAATCAAAAACGAATATATGGAAGGTGCTTGGTGGGCACTTAAGAAAGCTCACGAAAAAAATCTTTTGTATAAAGGAAAAAAAGTAATGACTTGGTGTCCAAGATGCGCCACTACTTTAGCAAAACACGAATTAGAATATGAAACACTTGCTGATGAATCTATTTTTATCAAATTTAAAGTCGCTAATAAGAAAAATGAATATTTATTGGTTTGGACTACAACTCCTTGGACTATTCCATTTAATCTTGCTGTAATGGTTCATCCAGATTATGATTATTTAAAAATAAAAGTTGGAGATGAAGTATGGGTAGTTGCTAAAGCACTTGCCAATGCATTAATGGGTGTTATTGGTAAAAAATATAAAATAAAAGAGGAAATAAAAGGAAAAGATCTTAAAGGTGTTGAATACGAGCATCCGCTAATTAATAACATTCCTGTTTTAAAGAAAATAAAAGATGAACATAAGTGGGCTCATAAAGTTATTTTATCAGAAGAATTTGTAGACACAACAGCTGGAACAGGTCTTGTACATACTGCACCTGGATGCGGTCCTGAAGACCAGCAAGTTGGTGAAAAGTATGATTTGCCGGCATTTAATGAAATAGATGAACATGGTGTATTTTCTAAAAAAATGGGTAAATATGCTGGTTGGGTTGCAAGAAAAGATGACCTTAAATTCATTAAAGAACTCAAAGATAAAGGATTAATTATTCGAACATCTGAAGTTGATCATGAATATGCTCATTGTTGGAGATGTAAATCTCCTGTAGTTTTTAGAGCCACGGAACAATGGTTTATTGGTGTTGGAAAATTAAAAGATAAATTACTAAAAATAAATAAAAAAATCGAGTGGGTTCCTGATTGGGCTGGAAACAAATGGTTTGCTTCATGGCTTAAAAATTTACAAGATTGGTGTATCTCCAGACAAAGATATTGGGGTATTCCAATTCCAATATGGATTTGCGAATGTGGGAAAACTTATGTTATTGGTGACTCAAAGGAACTAAAAAAATTAGCTGGAAAAATCCCTAAAGATTTGCATAAACCGTGGATTGACAAAGTAAAAATCAAATGTGAGTGCGGAAAAAAAGCAGAACGTATCCCAGATGTGTTTGATGTTTGGCTTGACTCTGCAGCTGCTACATGGGCTAGCTTACCAAAAAAACAACGAGATAAAGCAATAGCAGATTTTATATTAGAAGGAAAAGATCAGATTAGAGGTTGGTTTAATTCTTTGCTCACACTTTCATGGGCTGCAAGAAAAAAACCTGCTTACAAATCAGTTTACATGCACGGATTTATTTTAGATTCTCAAGGCAGAAAAATGTCCAAAAGTATAGGCAATGTAATTAAACCAGAAGAGGTTATTGATAAATGGGGAAGTGATACTTTCAGATATTATACAATTGGTGGGTCAGATCCTGGCCTTGATTTAAATTATAATTTTAAAGACGTTAAAGTTAAAAATAAATTTTTGAATATTTTGTGGAATATTCATATTTATTTGATAAACTATACTAAATTTTTTGGTAAGAATCTTACTAAAATAAAAGCAAATGTAAAAAACGTGGAAGATAAATATATAGTTTCAAAAACTAATTCTATTATCAGAAAAGCTACAGAGCACTTTGATAAAAAAGAAATTAGTACTGTTCCAAATCTAATAGAAGACCTTTATTTAGAACTTAGCAGATGGTACATTAAAACCATGCGTGAAGATATTAATATAACAAAATTGAAAATATTATTTGATTGTTATTTAAATGTTTTAAAACTTAGCGCACCTATTATTCCATTTATATCTGAACAAATCTGGCAGAATTTTAAAAAGGAATTTAAATTAAAAGAAGAAAGTATACATCTTTGTGATTGGCCAAAAGCTAATAAAAGGAAAATTAATAAAGCCCTTGAAGAACAAATTGGTTTTATTAAAAATATTACAACTTCTATTTTAGCTGTTAGAGAAAAACTTAATCGTCCTGTTCGATGGCCTATAAAAAGCGCAACTATCGTAACTACAGATGATAAAATTTCTAAAGCAGTAAAAAAGCATGAGGATCTGATTAAGGCTTTAACTAATGTTTGGAATATTAAAATTGAGAAAAAACTAGGAAAAATAAATTATGATATCAAAGCTGACTATGCTAAATTAGGTCCTAAATATGGAGAAAAAACTCCAGAAATTATTATGCGCGTTGCTGAGCAAAGTCCTGAATCAATTATGAAAAAACTGAAAAAAGAGAAAAAATTTGTTGTAAGTATTGGTAAGAAAAAATTTGATATTACTAAAGATGACTTAATTATTCAGGAAAAGCTTCCAGATGGTGTTATTGGAGTTACAGAAAAAGATTTTGGAGTTTATTTGGAAAAAGATGAAACTTCTGACATGCTTGCTTCTGGTTTTGCAAGAGAAATAACTAGAAAAATACAGGCTCTTAGAAAAAAAGCTGGATTAGAAAAACCAGATAAAATATCTTTAGTAATTTCTGTCGATGAAGGCTTAGAAAAACAACTGCAAGAGTTTACTAAAGATATTAAAAGCAAAGTTGGTGCCAAAAAATTAGAATTTGTCAAGGTTTCTGGACTAAAGCATTCTAAGAAATTTAAAATACGAAATAAGGAAATTTCAATAGGATTTAAGGTAATTTAGTTTTGATTGTCACTGATGAGGTTTTAAAAGTATTTAAAAAGGTTTTTCCTTTATAAATCATTTATAAAGGCTTTATAAAGG
>WJKY01000074.1 GCA_014728835.1 Candidatus Woesearchaeota archaeon
ATACTACTTATCCCGTTGACCCACCTTTTGCTTTCATAAATATAATTTTTGACAAAGAAGAAGGAGAGTTTAACTATATTGTAAGAGAACCAATATTAAAAGAAGGAGAACAAGAAATATTAACAAATATAAAAGAAAAAGCAGAATCATTAATGGACCAAGAAGAAGTGCCTCTTGATGAAAATAGAGTTTTTGGCAAATCAGAAAAACTAAATTATTATCTAAAAAATAAGTTTAATCAGGTAATTGAACTTTTTGATATAACTGTTGATGAAAAAAGAAAACCTATACTTTTTTACCACTTAAGTAGAGAACTCTTTGGTCTTGGTAGGTCAGATCCAATAATTCAAGACCCATTTGTAGAAGACATAGGCTGTAATGGTCCAAAGATTCCAATTTACCTTTATCATCGCGTTTTTGGCTCAATGAAAACAAATGTTGTTTACTCATCTGAACTTGAACTTAATCGTTTTATTTTAAAACTAGCGCAAATATCAGGTAGACATATTTCTGTTTATCAGCCAATTCTTGATGCTGTTCTTGCAGATGGAAGCCGTATAAATCTAACACTAGGCTCAGAAGTAACTCGTAAAGGTTCAACTTTTACAATTCGTAAGTTTAGCTATGATCCTATTTCACCAATTGATCTTTTAAGATTTGGAAGTATCTCTGCTTTAGAACTCGCATACTTTTGGATGCTAATAGAACACAAAAAATCAATTCTAATGTCAGGAGGAACAGCCAGTGGAAAAACAACAATGCTAAACGCTCTTTGTATGTTTATAAGACCTGAAGATAAAATAGTTTCAATAGAAGACACACCAGAGGTACATATCGACCATGAAAACTGGATTCAATCAGTTTCAAGAAAAGGATATGGTAAAATAACAGCAGCTGCATCTGGCGTATCCGGTGTATCTGGTATTTCTGGTATAGGCGGAAGCCCAGGTGATGTAGACCTTTTCGATTTATTAGTTGCTGCACTTCGTCAAAGACCAGAATATGTAATAGTAGGAGAAATACGTGGTAGAGAGGCATTCACACTTTTCCAGGCAATAGCAGTAGGTCATGCATCAATGAGTACAGTACATGCTGGGTCAATTGATGAGCTATTACATAGAGTTGAAAGCCAGCCAATGAATATACCCCGAGTATTATTTCAAAGCATTGATGCAGTAGCATTCGTAGGACAAGTAAACCTAGAAGATCGTCGTGTTAGACGATGTAAAAATATCACTGAAATATTAGAACTTGACAATGAAACACATGACCTATTAACAAACGAAGTATTTAAATGGAACCCACGAGGAGATTTCTTTCATTTCAATGGACGCAGTTTTGTTCTTGAAAAACTATCTGATGAAATAGGAAAAACAATAGAAGAACTTCATCATGAGTTGAAGAGACGCGAATCATATATAAAACTCATGGATAATAAAGATATAATATACTATAAAGATGTAAGTCGTGCAATTAACATGTACTATGTAGACCCAGTAAGTGCAATATTAGAAATGGAAGGAAGATAAATCATGCTGGGTGCAAAAAAAAACAAAGAAAAAGTTAAAAAAAATGACCTTTTTAATAGTTACAAAAATTTTTGTTATAGATTAATTGGTAAAAAAATTGAAAAAAAACAAAAAAACAAAAAACTAGATGACCAACTAAGAATGGCAAATATGAAATATACGTCATCTACTCTTTTGTCAGTTATAATAATTACTGGACTGATTGTAACATTTATTTCATTTATATTATACTTTTTATTATTTAATATGATAATTAAAACACCTTCTTGGATATTTTATGTAATTTTTCTAACTGCAATGTGTTCAATACTATCCTTTTTGTTTTTACCGTTACTTATGAAGATGAGAATTTCATCAAGAAAACTTCAAATAGATCAAGAATTACCTTTTACACTAAGTGAACTATCAGTTCTTGCAAGCACAGGTATTACACCAATAAAAATAGTTAGACACATGGCTCAAAGAAAAATAGGTCATGCAATGCAATCTGAATTCAAAAAAATAGTTCATAAAATAGATATCGAAGGAAAGGATATCGTAACAGCGATTGGTGAAACAGCAAAAGAAACACCTTCTGATTCTTTTAGAGAAAACTTATGGGATCTCTCAAATATGATTCATCAAGGAGGAGACCTTGACGCATATCTCAGACAAAAAGCAGACAACACAATGCAGCTTAGAAGAGACATACAAAAAGAATTCACTGAAAAACTTTCAAGTTACTCTGAAATGTATATAAGTCTTGTTTTAATTGGAATCTTGTTTATTGGAATCGCAGCTTTCTTATTAGATGCACTTAGAAGTACAATGGGGCCTTTTAATGCAGATACACTACTAACTTTCCTTGCCTATGGTCTTATACCATTAGCAGTAATTGTTGTTGGTACAATAATTTCAACAGCTTACTCAAGGAGCGGATAAAAAATGATTAAAAAAACTTTGATATTAATAATCATACTATTTACGTTTACAAACTTTTTGCATATATCTAATGTAAAAGCGGATTTAAATGATATCCAAATAAATATTATATACCCAAAAGAAAACCAGGCCATACCATATACAAATCCTGAAATAAAAGTTGAATTTACTAGCCTTTCAATAATTGATATTGATAAAACACAGTTTATAGTAGATGGTTTAAACATTATAGAGTATGACAGCGAAAATATTGAAATAGGCTCAAATTTTCTAACATATACACCATCTGAAGTATTTAGATTTAAAAATGGAAACCATACAATTTTCCTACAATTAGAAGATATAGATGGTAAAAAAAATTCAACACAGTGGATTTTTATTGTTGATACATCAATACCTATAACCCAAGAAGGAAAAATAGATGTTTTTACTATAATAAAATATATGATAATTGGTTCTATTATAGGATTAATTATTTTTGCCATCTACATATTTTATCTTAAAAAAACAAAAAAATTTACTTTCAAAAAATATTTTATTCAACATCCAATGGCAAAAGAATACATTATTTTGTATATGCCAATAATAATTGCTTTTATATTTATTATGCTAGGATTTTTATATGTTTCAACAACTGAAGGAATTTCACCGTATTCATATGAATATGTATTCATAATTTCGTTTCTCATAGCAATAGTGCCTTATGCAATTAGATCACAATATGAAAAAAGAAATTTGCAAAAATATGAAAGAGCATTTGCACAACTACTATTTGAAATGGCAGATGCAATGAGAGGCGGACTAGATCCAACAAAAGCAATAATCGAACTAGCAAAAACAGACACAAGCATAATGAAAATCCCATTAAAAAGAGCAGCTGAGGCAATAAAAATAGGTCGGCCCTTTGATGAAGTAATAAAAATTATGGCAAGACCATTTAACAGCGATCTTATACAAAGATATGCATCACTAATCGGTGAAGCATCTAAAGTAGGAGGTGAAACATCCCAAGTTATATATCGTGCTGCAAAAGACATGGATGATTTCATTAAAATAAATGCAGACAGAAAAAGAGAGTTAACAATGCAAACAACTACAATATACATTTCATTCAGTGTAATGATAATAATTATCTATCTATTACTAACAATGTTTCCTAGAATGGAAGGAATAGATTTATCACTTCTTGGATCCGTGGATTTAGAATCAGCAGAAGCAGCAACATCAAGTAGCGTAGAACGACTAAGTGATATAATTATCAAGCAAAGATTTTTCCATGTGATATTAATAAACAGTGTTGGAACAGGTATAGTTATAGGTGAATTTGTTGACGGGAAAATAAAATATGGCCTTATACACAGCTTGATATTAATTGCTGCTTCAACAATATTTTTTACAATAATGATACTATAAAAAATTAACTTGGGGAGAAAAAAAATGAATAACACAGTTAGATGTAAAAACTGTGGAACTGAAGGAAGCCTCAATGAAATAAAACTATATAATATACCTGGAAAAACTAATAATTCACAATTTTTATGCCAAGAATGCTACAATAAAATAAAAAGTAAAAATCAACATACGATAAAATGTCCATCATGCAACAAACCAATATTTTATGATGCTACATGGTGCCCATATTGTGGAAAAAGTATTGTAAAAAATAAAGAAAAACAAAAAAAATGTGAATATTGCGGAACAGAAATAAAAGAAAAAACAAATTATTGTCCTTTTTGTGGAGAATTTACAAATGATCAAAATATTAAAAAAATTAACTATGAAAAGAAAATTTTTATCAAACCAAAGAAAATACTCGGCATCATAATAATAATTATTTTACTTATCACTTTATTTTTTGGATATGAAGCATTCACAAGCACAGTTAGTAACAGTCAAAACATTTTCAATAAATATAACCCAAATGCAATATTTACTCTGGTATCAAGTGATTTCATGGATTATCAAGGAGAACTATCGTTGAAAATTAATTATATAGCAAATGATGGAATAGAAATAAGAATATTAAATGATAATCATAGATTAATTTCTTCAACTAATATTAAAAAAGATGAAGGAACAAAATTAATCAAAACGCCTATACTTCAAAAAGAGGTAATGGGTAGTTTTTATACAATTATAGCAAAGAGCGGGTCAAAAATAATATATGAAAAAACAATCTTTTATAAAGGGGTTTGTTTGAAAACAAATTATCCTATTTGTGAATGGCAAAATATTAACGGTCTTGATAAACTTAAAAATATTTCAATAACAATTACAAACAAAGGAGATATGCCAGCATACATAAATAATTTAGAAATAACAATAGATACGATAAATGGACCTTACAAATGCGAATTAAAAGAAGCAGTTGACAACGATATCATCTTACAAGAACAAACAAAAACAATTTCTTTTAACACAGAAAACATTCCATCTATTAAAACAATAAAAAAACATTCTATCGAAATTAAAATAATAGATATAAATGGTCAAAGTCTAGCTCATGAAACTTCGTATTTAAACTAGTTTCTCAATGTTTATCTTGCCGACAAAATCACAAGAAGGATTTGGACAACGCATCTGCTCAGTTGATGAAGATACTTCAAATGTGAAGATTTTAGCACATTTAGGACATTTTACTTTAATACTTTTAATTCCAGAAGTATTCTGTATAGATGAAGGATTGCCCACAGATTTCTTGACCGAGGTAACCTTTGAGGAACTTGTTATTTTTTTTACCTTTTTTAAACTACTATCTTTTATTGGTGTTTCAACAATTGAAAGATCCTTTTTTTCTACATCTTCTTCAAAATCAACATTCAGTTTTTGGTTTTCACTAACTTTTAGAATCTCATGGGTTGTAAAACCATCGATAGTCATTATCTTCCGCTGAGATGCATTATCAATCACAACAGATGCAACCTTGAGAAGTTTACGAGCGTTACCCTCAGCTTCATCATTCATAACAGCCACAGCTTCTTCGGTAAAAGGATACAAAGGCTCGATATTATCAACTAAACGTTTATCAAGCATACGTTTTGCAATAATCAGATTTGCTTCGTTATTACTCAATGGTGGTATAACAAATTTTCTATTAATACGTTCATTCATACTAAGATGGCGTTTCATCAATTTTTCAAAAAAATCAATATCGCTACAAAGCATTGTAAGAACACCTGGATTACTATTATCTGCAATAACGTGTAAAACTCGGACAAAATTATCAAGATCCGCAGGCTGAGAAAGATTATGTAAATCATTTAAAAGAAGGCAACTTGGAGCATTTTCATTAAGCGCCTCAACAATGACATGACCTATTTTTTCAGGATCATAATTTGTTTTAACTTGCTTACGTATTTTTAAAATATTTTTATACCACTTAGGAGAATTAAAAATTCTTTTGAAAAAACCAAGTTTTTTATTTGCATTTGAAATCATTTCATCCATAACACTTGCAACAGTCCAGCGAGTCTCATTACTCATATTTTTAAAAACACTATAAAAACCATTATTTTTCGCTTCATTTTTAACTAAAAGTAATCTCTCAGTTTTACCAACACCATAGCCACCAAGTATTGCTAGTACTGCCTTGTTTTCTTTTTCAAAGATTTCATCTTTTATAATTTTAAGTTCATGATCGATTTCTTGAACAACATGAAAAATATCAACATTTTCTAAACTCTCACTAGAAAGATCACGAAAAGGATTACCGCTTAGACCATATCTATCATAACCTGTTTTAATCATTTTTTTCCTTCCCCATAAATATTAAACGACACGAGATCTCATATCTACCTTCATATTACAACCATCAAAATCATAGTAAATATTATCATTAAAAGCCATATTATTTTTCCACTTAGGAATAATAACATATCTAGAGATTCCTTTAGATGTTTCTTTTTTCTTAAAAATTATTATTCCATCTGCAAGATATTTTGCAGTAACCTCTGCTTTTTCATCAAGCATTCCTTCTTCAACTGTCAATAAAACAATAGAATTTTTCTCTTTAATAACCTGTCTTAAATCCTCAAGATTATCACGAAACTCATACAAACTTTTATCAAGCATAAGATAAGAAAAAGAATCTACGATCAATAACGAATTATTTTTGATATAATCCTTCCAATGACGAGATGATCTCTCCTCAATTATATTAAAAGATTTTGTATCAGAATTATATTCAAAGAGTTCTTCTTTAATTTCATCAATAACCCTGGAGGCTATATAAACAACATCGCGACCGTTTTTAACCGCGGTACATCCAATATGTTCTACAAAAAATGTTTTTACAGGATCAATTTTACCCTCAAGTAGTATAATATTTCCATCAGGTATCTCTTTTATGAACTTATTTAATCCTACAATATTTACTGGAATTCCCATATAATTTTGTCCTCAATTTTTCTTCTTTATTTCATTACTAAATTATATATATCTCTTAAAAATATTGAACATAAACTATAGTGCACTGAAGTAACTATATACATCTACATACCTTTTATATTTCATTTACATCAATTTTAAGTTTTATATTCTTATGATTTAAAATAACTATGAACAATACATATGGTGTTTCAAACGTAATAGGTGCATTAATGCTTACTCTTGTAGTTGTCTCTGCGGCAACTGCATTTGCAGTATTTACTCAGCAAAAACAAGATGAAATCCAAAAATCAGAGTTTGCAAAACTAGAAAAAGAATTGGAAGAAATCACAGTTGTGTCAATGGAAAATCCTATATATAGCGGTTTACCATCGAAGTTAGATAACGTAACATTTGTAATAGCAAATATACATACAAAAGATACAAAAATAACAACTTTGAGAATTAACAACTTCTTAATTCTAGGATTCATGATCCAACGAATGGATCTTTCAAAAGAAAGATGGGATATAAACACAACAACAGGAGTATATAGTCTCACAGAAATATATGATGAGGCAATACCAGGATGGATGCCGGCAACAGAAAATCCTGATTTAAAGATAAAGTCAAGGGAACAAATAACACTGACAATAGAAAATACTTCAACGGAAATTTTAAAACAAGTAACAGAGGAAATATACGAAAACGATGCAATAAACTTTGAAATAGTAACATCCCTAACAAACACTTTTCCAAAATCATTCATGCCCCCCACTTCGATTATTCAAGTTACAACTGAGTCACAGTGGGATCCATCAATACCAGGATATGCTGACTTCTTAATATTTGATGGCTCACTATCAGATCATCCGGGAGATGGATATATTAAAACATGGACATGGCTTGTTACAGAACATCCCGGTGGTACAGGTGATGGACCAACTACTTTAACAGGTAGAAAAGTCAGAGCGCCTAACTACATAACTGATGGGGATACATATGATATTGATCTAACAGTTGAAGACAACTATGGGATGAAAGGTAATAGCATACTGACATATCCATAAAATTATTTATCAGGTTTTACCATGAATGTTAAGATACAAATTAAAAATTTAAATCTCTGGTACGATAAGTCTCAATGTCTAAAAAATATTACAATGGACATACCTGAAAAAAAAGTAACAGCATTAATAGGTCCTTCCGGTTGTGGAAAATCGACACTTATTAGATGTTTAAACCGAATGAATGATATAATTGATGGATGCAATGTTGAAGGTCAAATTCTTTATGAAAAAGAAGATATAAATAAAAAAAATGCAAATGTAGTATCTTTAAGAAGAAAAATTGGTATGGTATTTCAAAAACCAAATCCTTTTCCAAAATCAATCTGGGAAAATATTGCATATGGACCAAAAATGCAAGGACTAAAAGATAAAAAGATACTTGATAAAATCGTTGAAAAAAGTCTAAAAGATTCTGCCCTGTGGGACGAAATGTATGATAGACTTCATCAATCTGCTATGGGTATATCAGGTGGTCAACAGCAAAGACTATGTATTGCAAGGGCTCTAGCTATAGAACCAGAAGTAATACTAATGGATGAACCATGTAGTGCACTTGATCCAATAGCAACAAATAAAATAGAAGAATTAATAATTAATTTAAAAAAAAAGTACACTGTAGTAATTGTTACACATAATATGCAGCAAGCATCAAGAATATCAGATTATACCGCATTTTTATATCTAGGAAAATTAATAGAATATGGAAAAACAAAAGAAATTTTTGAAAAACCACAAATGGAAACCACTCAAAATTATATAACTGGAAGATTTGGATAAAAAGGTGAAAAATTATGGTAGGAGGTTACCGGTAAAGCCTGTTTTACCGGTATAAAAGAACAATGAATATAAACAAAAAAACTGTGCTTTTTCTCTGCACACATAACAGTTGCCGATCTCAGATGGCAGAGAGTTTATTAAACACAATTTATATAGATAAATACAAAGCTTTTAGCGCAGGCATTGAAAGTTCAATTGTTAATCCTTACGCTGTTGAGATTATGAAAGAGATTGGTATTGATATTTCTAATAACCGATCAAAACTTATTAAGGAGTTCCAGGGGAAAACTTTTGATGTTGTTGTTACGGTTTGTGATAATGTAAAAGAAGCTTGTCCTTTTTTTCTGGTAAAAAAGTGATTCATAAAAGTTTTGAAGACCCTGCAAGTTTTGAGGGCAGTATAGAAAATATTCTTACTAAGTTTCGAAAAACTCGCGATGAAATTAAAAATTGGATACAAGAAGAATTTGGTGAGTGATTATGGTTAAAGAATGTGATGTTAAACCAAGAGTATTTAGCATCTGTGAATTCATTGGTTCGATGTTTCTTGTAATTGCTGCTGTTGCTCCAATTATTCTATTTACAAACATGGGTGCACCAATTTATATTGCAGTTGTTGCAGATGCTCTTGCTGTAGGTTTTGTTCTTTTTGCTCTTATTGAGATTTTTGGACCTATTTGTACTGCATATTTCATACTCCCGCATAATCCTAATTGAAAAAAGTGTAATATTTAATATTATTTGAAAATTATCATCTGCGATAACAGCACAAATGTTTTTTCAATTGTTTACTTAACAGTTATTTTGCATTTGTGGATACTGCGAAGATTATGGGTAAAAGTACTATGGGGAATTTACTTTTAATGTGTAATAACAGTTGAATAATAATCAGCTTAATTCCTTTTAATAAAAATATAATATTATTTAATTTAATACAACAAATGTTGAATGTACATAAGCATGATAC
>WJKY01000075.1 GCA_014728835.1 Candidatus Woesearchaeota archaeon
GCATAGAGATTAACCCATGAGTCGCCACCTGAAAGTTCAGCAACTCTTCCTGCAACTTGCATTGAAGCTCCACCATAATGAAAAGCTGTACCTGCTGGCTCTTCCATATTCTTCCCTGCGATATTATCTGCACACATCTCAAGAGTCCATGGAGGTTGTTGATAGTTTAAACATAAGGCTGTACTTGTAAGACCTGAGGTATGAGAGAAACATTGTCTAATTGTTATTTCCTCTTTATCTCCTCTATTGTTAAAACTTGGTATCCAATCAGATACTTTATCATCGAGACTTAATAATCCATCATCAACTAAATCAAGTATTAGAACAGCTGAAACCCATTTCGTTGCAGAAGCTATAGGTACGACCGTATTAAGAGAGTAACTACCGAAGGCTTTTTCAAAAATGACTTCTTCATCTTGTATTAATAATAGAACACATCCATCCAAGGGGATGGTTTCTACTGCATTTTCCAAGAGTTCATTTACAAGTGTGAAATCATAATTAGTTTGGGTTTTTTGATTTAAGATCTGTATTTGTGAACTACTTGTTGTCGGCAATAATAAAAAAACACAAAGTAAAAATACACTTAACAGAACTTTTTTCATAAATATAAACTCCTATTAATTTATCTTGAGGGGATTATATAAATTTTTCTTACAAATTAGACCCAGATTCAACCTAAACCTCTCCACGTGAATCATACAATTCCCTTCAACTTGAAGTTTGACAATATTTATAATGAAAAAAATATTATACAATTTTTGAGACGTAATGGATAAATTCAAATATGTTCTCCGGTGGCTACTTGTAAATACACAAGGTGGAGAAAACAGGGCTCTTATTCTAAACGAATTATTTCAGAAACCATGTAACGCTAATGAGCTCTGTATGTTGTTGCAGTTGAATTATAAAACAATCAGGTACCATTTAGATGTTCTTGAAAAAAACAATATCATTATTTCTATTGGTGAAAAGTATGGAAAAACATATTTTCCAACTGATAATTTAAAAGAACTTAAAGAATATTTTGATGAGATTTTGGTGAAATTTATAAAAAAAGTAGATAAAGAATAATAAAGATTAAAGAGGTGTAAAAATATGAAAGATATGCCATTTATTAAAAAGATCAACCCTAAGAATGTATCAATTTTACTTTTAATTATTTTGATTGTTATAGGTTTATTCGTAGGTGCTATTCTCTCTGCAGGAAGTATTAATCGTGCAAATCAAAGAGTAAAAGATATAGACCCTGATGCTGAAGTTAGACCAGGTTTACCATTTTTAGGAATTACATTAATTACAATTAACATATTCATCCTTTTTGGATTAATATATACACATATTTCAATTTTTAAAAAGACAAAATCAAGATTTCTAATAGGTTTAATATTATTTTTAATTGCACTTTTCATAAAATCTTTGTTTGCCTATATTTCAATACAATTATTAACTGTTGCAACTGCGTTAAAATATTCAAATATTGCAATTGTAGAGACTTTAGGTTTTTCAGGTGGAGGTTTTGGAGGAATATTAATATTATATCATGTTTTTGAGTTTTTTGTGTTAAGTATATTTTTCTACGTTAGTCGAGAATGATTAATTTGTTCATTAATGAACATACAAGTTTGAAGATAAATATATCAGATGTCAAAAACAACACTTTTACACCAACCCAAAAACACCAACTCTTAAAACACCAGAACCGTGGCTTTGCATGTTTATTCACTTTTGCACGTAAATTCATTGACTTGCACGTTTATTCAGTGTTTTCCCCTATTTTACGTGCAAAGCTTCTGTTCGTACTGTTGCATTGATGAGTGTTGCAAATGGGTTGTTGCAAAAAGGTTGGTAGGGCTTTTAATTTATCGGAAACATTTATTTCTCTCAAAATTATTCCATTCGTCAATATGTCCCGCTTTGAAATTAATATAAGTATTAATAAAAAAAAAGGAAGAGGGACTTTTAGGAATTTCTGAAATTGCTAAAGTTTTACAAGGCTTACAGGATGCGATTTATAACATTGCTGAATCGACTATTAAACAAGATAAAAGTTTTAGAATTTCAGGAAAAAGAGATTCAATAATAGAAAAGAGAACAAAATTAACTTTTAAAAAAGTAAATATGGGTTCTTTTGAATCAACTATTATTGGAGAACCAATCGAATCTATTGAAGGTTTAACAATGGTTGATGAAGCGGTTAGTACTTTTGGCAATATATCTTATAGTCTAAATGAATCTGAAAATGTAGAATCTGAAATTAAAGAAATGATACCTGATCCATTATATAGAGCAAGAATATTAACTGATATAGAGAGTTTTTGGCCTGGTTTTGAAAATAGATATGGTGTTGAATTAGTCACTCAAAATTTTAAACATAAATCTTTAAAACATAACTCAGAATAGTATTCAAATGCAAAATAAATCCAGATAAATGCGCCAAAAATCATATACAGCCAATATTGCATGGGTAGAGAATAATTCAAATATTCTCCAGAAATGATAATCATCATAACTTGAATAAAGCCAAAAACTGAAATAGAGAATATGCCTCCACCAAAAACAATATCTCTTATTTTCTTTTTTCCAAAAGTTTCTTTCTTTAATTCCAACGGCAGTCTAAAGTACCAAACAAGAAGCTCCGCCATTCATGGCGGAGAGTATGTCACTAAAATCATACTATTTATATATTTCTTTGAGTTGGGCGTTGCCCCTAATAGCAAAACGAGTTTACGATAATGCGACCCCTGAAGAATCAATGAAATTTATACTTGGGAAAACTTTAGAAAAGAAAGATTAGATACTTGTTTATTTCATTAGACTATTTTATGAGATTTTTTCCCTTATCTGTCAATTCATATTTAATTTGCCTATCCTTCATTTAATTAATAAGAATATATAGAAGTGCAGATTGGGAAAGGATGGATATATGTGTAAGGTCGTAAGAATATCAAGATTTAATTCATTCTTATTTTCTTGATTATTTCTTCAATTTTTCTTAAATTATCTTCTACGACAGTTCCATTAACTATTATATCTGCTCCTGCATCTATTTTTTCCTTTGCTGTATCCTCATCTCGTATCCCCCCACCTACAATAATTGGAATATTAATATTAGTTCTTATTGCTTTTATCATCTCATTTGAAATAGGCTTTTCTGCACCTGAACCAGCATCAAAGTAAACACAACTAAAATCACTCATTTCTGCATATAACGCATAATTTACTGCTTTCTCAATATTGTCTCTATGAATTATATCCAACTTTACACGCTGTTCAATTGTCGTTAATTTTTTACTGGTGTTTATCACAATGTATCCTGTAGAAATTGGTTTTATATTCCATTTCTTAACAAGGAGGGCACCTTTAGCTTGTTCTTTTCCAAGATATCGACTATCTTTAGAATTTAACAGCATCATAAATAAGATATGTTCAACATTCTCAGAGATTGATTCGGAAGAATTTGGAAATAGAATTATTGGCACTTCAACCTTTTCTTTAATGGTTTCTATTGTATCATGTACTAATTTTCTGTTTAGAACTGTCGAACCACCAACCATAATTGCATTAGTTCCAAATTCTGCACATGAATGGGCTATATCTCCAGCTTTTTCTGGAGATTGTTTATCTGGGTCTATTAACGAAAAATGAAGTTTTTTGTTTCTTTGAAGCAATTCATCAATAAGATTCATCGATTTGCCCCCTATTTGTCCTTTGAATATTTTTTCGCTTAACATCCCATCTGCCTCTTTTTAAGTTTAATGCAAATGCTTGCATATTATATACGATATTTAAAAGGTGCTAAAAAGATTATCGCTAAATTCATGGTTTTGACCTTAAATTAGCAATTTCAAGCTATTTTAAGGGCAATGCCTAGAAACTTTATTGATTTGTTGCCCATTAACAATAATATTGTATGTTGCTAACCATTTATTTATCATAAAAACAATAGTATGCGATTCTTTTACACCAACATTAAAAGATAACTTTGACATTATCAAACAACTCTTTTTTTTAATTTCAAAACCACGGATACTTTTTAAAAATTATTGCCACAACTATTTTTCTTTAATTTCAATTTATTTAAGATTAACAGGATTTACTGCTTTGTGTAATTATTTTTAAAAGAGCTGATTCTTTGCATACAATTGGGTAAAACGGGATGCAAAAAACCAGCTCACAAAACGTAGGATGGAGGAGGTATAAAGAAGTTAGTGTTCCATGGGC
>WJKY01000076.1 GCA_014728835.1 Candidatus Woesearchaeota archaeon
AATCATCAATCCCTTTTTGGCAAAAAATAACATTTGCACCTGAAGAAATAATTTTTTCCACCATAATTTTCAATATTTTTTCTTCTTGCTCAATAAAAGACTGCATTTGTGTTGGGTCAGTAATTTGAATCTTCGCATCAGTTCCTGTCTCTTTAACTTCTATAGCAGAGTTCAGCAAACCAATTTTAGCATTTTTGATAGAATCTGGCATTCCTGAATGCACTTTTTCTTTGTCAATAACTAAACCTTTAACTAATTTAGAATCATCAATGCTGCCACCTTCTTTTTTTTCTATTTTAATATTATCAGAATCAATTGCATATTTACCTTGTTTTTGCTCTGCAACACTTAAAACAGCATTAACAGCTATTTGCGCAAGCTTGCCTCTAGCTGATTCTACGTTTTTCCCAGTCATTGCAGTTGTGGCAATGTTAAGTAATGCATCTTTATCTTCAATAGAAACATCTTTGCTTAATCTTTTTAATATCTCTAATGATTTTTCAGAAGCAATTTGATATCCTTTTGCAATTACAGTTGGATGAATATTTTTATCTAATAAATCTTCAGCAACAGCTAATAATTCGCCACTTAAAACAACAGCAGTTGTTGTTCCATCACCTACCTCATCTTCTTGTGTTTTAGCAACTTCAACAATCATCTTAGCTGCTGGGTGCTCTATCTCCATCTCATCTAAAATAGTAACACCATCATTTGTTATAACAACATCACCTAAGCTATTTACAAGCATTTTATCCATGCCTTTTGGACCTAAAGTAGTGCGAATAGTATCTGCAACTGTTTTTGCTGCATTAATATTAGCTTTTTGCGCGCCCTTGCCTGTGTTTCTTACAGAGCCTTCGGGTAAAATAAAAACTGGTTGTATTTGATTGGTCATAATAACACCTCTTTTTTTAGTCTTATATATACATTTAACATTAATTTTTTAAAGATTATGCCTACAAAAAGTTTTTATTCTCACCACCCCTTGTTTAAAATAATGTCAAAGAAAATAGATCTTTTAAAAGAAGAAAGAGTGCAATATGAAGGTATTTTTGATCTTAAAGAACTTTACAAACATGCTCATGATTGGCTTGAATGGCGCAAATTTGATGTAGCTGAAACCAAGTACAAAGAAAAAATAAAACCAAAAGGAAAAGAGCTTGAGATTTTATGGGAAGCAACGCGAGAGATAGATGAATATACACAATATTTAATCAAAGTTAAATGGGAAGGTTTTGGAGTCACAGATGTGCAAGTTCAGCGCGAAGGTGACAAAATAAAGATGAACAAAGGAGAAATTAATGCTTATGTTAGTGCTTATTTAGTATTGGATTGGCAGGAAAAATGGGAAGAACAACCCTTTTTTAAATTCATGCAAAGCTTTTTTGAAAAATATCTGTATAAAGGTACTATTGACCGCCTAAAACAAGATATTTGGAAGGTTGGCTGGGAATTCTTTAATGAGATAAAGGCATTTTTACATCTTTATAGGTATATGTAGTACTTACAGAGTTTTGTTTATTACTTAAAAGTAGTTCACCAAAAGGTTTTTATAGCTATTTTGCGCTTTTAAAGCTAGACAAGAAGAAAATCATTTGAAGGTGCTTTAAATCAATAATGTTCACTTCAGAATGGAGCGCAAAGCTCCAAAATTAAATTAAAATTCAGACTGCGGTCTTATCAAAAAAAGAGCGCAGAAACAGCATAATCAATAGATTTCTTCTTGTATAAAATGACAAAAAGTCATAAAATTCAAAATTAAAATGAAAAAGGTGAATAACTATGGGAAAAATAAGTCCAGTATCAATAAAATATATAGTTCATGCAAATCTACGATTAACTGGTGTAGCAGACAAGCCAGACATAATTGGAGCAATTTTTGGTCAGACCGAAGGTTTATTGGGTTCTGATCTTGAATTAAGAGAATTACAAAAATCAGGAAGAATAGGCAGAATAGATGTTAAGTTAGAAACTAAAGGAGGCAAAACTTCTGGAGAGATTTTACTTCCATCAAGTATGGGAAAATCAGAGACAGCTATTGTTGGAGCTGCTCTAGAAACAATTGAAAGAGTTGGGCCGTGTAATGCCAAAATCAAAGTTAATAAAATAGAAGACGTACGAGTTTCAAAACGTAATTTTATTTTAGACAGAGCAAAAGGTTTACTTCAAAATCTTGTTGAAGATTTACCAGATTCTCAAGAATTTACAAATCAAGTTACAAGAACTGTTAGAACTCTTGAAATTACAGAATATGGTAAAGACAGATTACCAGCAGGACCAATGATTGATAATTCAGATGAAATAATTATTGTTGAAGGTCGTGCAGATGTATTAAACTTGCTGCGATACGGAATTAGAAATGTTATTGGTTTAAATGGAACCAAAATATCAAAAACTATTATTAATTTAATAAGGAAAAAAGTTGTAACTTTGTTTATTGACGGCGATAGAGGTGGCAAATTAATTATACGCAAATTAGCAGATTTAGCTGATTTAGATTTTGTTGCACGCGCACCTGACGGAAAAGAAGTTGAGGAATTAACTCTTAAAGAAATACATAAAGCATTGCGATTAAAGGCTGCATGGGAACAAGTAAAAGCAGATTTGGAAAAAGAAAACGGAGAAAGAAAAACAAAAAGCAGAACAAGATCTAGAATTAAAT
>WJKY01000077.1 GCA_014728835.1 Candidatus Woesearchaeota archaeon
CCAGCAAGTAGGTCTTGAGCATGAACTAAAAGACGGCGACGTAGTAGAAATTTATACAAAATAGAAATATACGCCAAATAATACAAATTGATTTAAATGTTACTTATTCAATAATAACAATATAAAATGGGCAGCGCTAAAATCCAAAAGGATTTTGCTAGTCTATTTTTCACTCGTAAATACTCGTTAAAAATGGGATTCATAGATGCAATTAAAGCATTATTTTCCGCAAAAGAACCAATAGAAACAATTGATCTGCCATTTTCTCGTATAGATGTGTTTATCTCTCAGAATGCAGATAAATTAAGAACTACAGAACAAAGAGCTCAGAAATTTAAGGAAAGCCTTGAAAACAAATTCAAAAAAATAAAATTTCTATTAGAACAATTAAAGAACGCAGAACCTTCATCAAATATAAGCGCTAGCAAATTAGTTGTAGTTGGAGAATCAATTAGAGATAATTTCTATAAAACAGCAACTAATACACTTGCATCTATGCCTGAAGGAATACAAGATTTTTACATAAAAAGCGATGATATTTTCAAAGTTTTAAATTTAGATACAAGAAAAGCAAGTATATTATTAACAGTGTTTAAAGATGAAATGAATGAATTCAGCAAAGCCCTTGTTGAACTTAAAAAAGAATTAGATGTTTTCAAGAAATTTGTTAAAAAAGATTTGGCAGTGATTACAAAACATGATAAATTAATGGGTATTTTAGACATCTCAAAAGAATGTAAAGCAGATATTTCAAAAGCAAAAGATGAATTATCAAAAGTTAAAAGTGAATTAGATTTTTATGAATCTAAAAGAGAAAATATTAATAAAAAACTTGAAGATTTGAAAAAATCAAAACAAGCTCCAGATGTAATTAAACTTGATGAAGAAGCTAAAAAAATAGAAAGCAAAAAAGATGCTATTGCTCATGAGATTGATACCAAATTTGCAGACATTAAAAGAGCTTTAAAGAAATTCAAATATTTGGTTGAACAAGGAGACTACGAAGCTGATAAGAGAACAATAAGAGAATATCTTAAGTCGCCTTCAAAAGCATTTTTTACAGATTACAAACTTAATATTCTAAATGTTTTAGAGGAGTTAAAAAAAGCATTAAATGATTTGGATTTTGATGATAAACAAAAACAAACCATTAGCGAGCAACTAAATTCTTTGACAGAGGAATATTTTAAGAAAAAGCAAAAAGAACATAATTATCACAATAGTCTTTTGCAGGAAAATTATTCTCAAAAGACGCAGATTCTTACACCGCTTGTTTTTAAAGAAAAAGCATTAGAGCGAGAGCTTGAAACACTAGCAAGGAACTTAAATCAAGTGAGCGAAGATTTTGAGAAAAAACAAAAAGCACTTAATAATTATCAAGAAAAACTAACAAACCAACATCAAAAACTTAGTAAGTTAGTAACTGATGTAACTGGTTTACCGGTTAGAGTTACAGATTAGGAAAAGTTTTTATGACTTTAGAAATTAAAAAAATAAGATGGAAGATCATCAATTAGGTTGTAAATTTGACAAACCAGTAAATGTAGAACAACTTTACAATATTTTGAAGAAAGTAGCAAAAGATACAAAATCAAACTTATTTTTGAAACTAAAAGTATTACGTGAGTTTTGGCATGGAGATGATTTGGAAAACAAAACAGAAGATGGTACTGCATCATTTAGTGATCCAAATACAGAGATAACCTTTTTTTTAAAACACCACGCAGATATTACCGGAAAAGAATCGCTTTTTGAAGGGGTTTATGCTAGTGGATTTGAATTACAAGAATTTCCATCTGTGCGAGATTATGCACAAACTATAGCCAATAAAATTAATGAGGCTTATAAGGAAAGCAAATAAGATTTTTATACAATAATTTTCTAATTATTTATATGAAAGCTAAAGGTTCTAATGCAGAAAGAGAATTAGTGTCAATGTTTGCTGGTATTGGCTGGGGAGCTATACGAGTAGCAGGCTCTGGCTCATCTAAGTTTCCATCTCCAGATGTATTAGTAAGTAATGGCAATAAAGTTCTGGCAATAGAATGTAAAAGTACAAAGAAAAAATATCAGTATTTTAATCCCCTGCAAATAAGACAATTACATGAATTTGCAAGTTTGTTTAATGCTGAACCTTGGCTTGCAATAAAATTTTCAACAGACTGGAAGTTTTTCAAACCAAATGACTTGTCCAAAAAGAAAAAAAGTTTTGGAGTCACACACAACCACAGAGATGCGAAGTTCTTTGCAGATCTTACTAGAAATTAATGTTTTACGTGATGTTTGTATTTTTTAAAATCCAATAATTTTTTAGACAAACCTTTTTTTCCCATAACTAAAAGCAAAGACAAAAATACAACAGCTAAAACAGCTAATCCAATAAATAAATAACCAAACTTAAACAATTCAGTTTCAGCAGTGTAAAAGTAAATCAAATAAATAATATATCCAAATAAAACTAATACAGCAATATTTACAAGTAAAAGACTGTAATAAAGTGTTTTTGTAGTTGGCTTATGAAAATGAACTGATTCAGGACGTTTTACCATTTATTTTATCTCCACAGGCGACCATTTTTTGGAAAATTTCTTTGCATTGCTTAATTTCCAATCACTTTCTGCATAGATTGTGAATAATTTATCGCCTTTTTTGACTTTTGCATCTTTGTGAACGTAAAGATAAACACCAGCACCTTTACTTTTTGGAGCTCCGGCAAATCGTGCAATTCTGGATATTCTATCATCATTTAAAATTTTTATTTTACCAGATTTGTTTGCTTTAAAATTATAAGTATATTTTCCGACTTTAATGTTTTCAGGTTTGATATTAGGATTACCTCCCTGCGCTTTGATTATTTCTTTCATTTTTTCAAGTGCTTTTCCACTTTCTAATAATTTTTTTGCTTTCTTTTTTCCCTGACCTTTTTTAACTTTTCCACTTAGTTCTAATAAAATACCAGCCATTGTCAGAGCTTTTTCTTCCAAATCTTTTGGTCCTTTTTCATGGCCCTGCAAAACCCATAAAATATCTTTAGCTTCAAGTGCAGGACCAAGTCCGTTTCCAATTGGCTCTTCACCTTCTGTTTTAATTACTTTGACTTTAATCCCAAGTCTTTTACCTAAGTTTTCAAATTTCTTTTTTAATTGTTTAAATCTTTTTGCACTGCACTTAGCAAAGCGACCAACTGGAATATCAATTAAAACATGAGTGTCACCTTCAACATATTTTTTAGACGTTATAGAAGCCAGCAACATTGGTGTAGGATCTAATTCTAAAGAATGTTCAACTTTTACAATTGCATCATCAGCTGGCGCAAGTTTTAATGCTCCGCCCCAAACCATACATCCTCCAGCTTTTTTTACAATGTCTTTGATTTCTTTAGTGCTTTCAAAACTAACATCAGCTAAAACCTCCATAGTGTCTGCAGTGCCAGATGGACTTGTAATTGAGCGGCTTGAAGTTTTTGGCATCATTAAACCAGCTGCAGTAATAATAGGAACTATTAACATAGTTGTTCTGTTTCCTGCAACACCACCAATGCAGTGTTTTCCTACAATTGGCTTTTTTTTCCATTTCAGAATATCACCTGTTTCAGCCATTGCTTTTGTTAGATGCTCAGTTTCTTTCATGCTAAAACCATGAGTATATGCAGCAGCAACAAAATAAGCAATTTCAGGTTGAGTAAGAATATTATCCACAATATCATTTACAATATTATAAATCTCATCTACATTAATTTCTTTATTATCTAGTTTTTTCTTAATGCTTCCTATTGATTCTGGAATTTCTTCAGGTTCTACAGTTACGATTTGTCCAGGGTTTAGATTTAGGGTTTCCCTGACTTCATCATAAACGCCAATGTCTTTGTTTTTCAGTTTTTTTGCAATATCAACAACAGCAACAACATATTTTCCTTCAGCCATTACACGTACACGGTCACCAGATGTTACATCAAGTTCTTTAGCAATTTTTTCATTTAGAAGAACAATTAATGCGCCTCCTGATTCAATATCAAACACCTTGGTTTTTAGTTTCATTTGTTTTTACCAAATAAATTAAAACTAGTTCCTTTGAATATAGCAATTACAATTAATAACAACAAAGGCCCCAAGATAATTCCAGCAGGACCAATTAATAGTAAGCCGCCAAATATTCCAATTAATACAATTAATGGATGTATTGCTGCTCTTTTGCCAGTGTAAAATGGTCTTATAATGTAATCTAATATGCTTCCTATAATTAAACCATAAGTTATTAGTCCAAGCCCCATAATAATATCACCAGATATTATTGTATATGCCCCTGTTGGCAAGTAAACTAGATAAGGACCAAGTATAGGTATAAACGAAAGAATAGCTGCTACAAAGCCAGCAAGTATCCAATATTCGTAACCAAATAAGTAAAATCCAACTGCTGCAACAATACCTTGCAGAACAGCAATTAACAGCCAGACATAAATAAATGCATGAGTGTATCTTACTAATTCTCCAATAATTTCTTTCTTTTCAGATTTTTTCATAGGAATATTTTCTTTTAACCAAACCCATACTTTTTTCCCGTCTTTCAAAAAGTAAAAGAAAGACATCACAAATACAAAAAATGATAAAAGAATTGTAGGAAGTTTAGATATTAAATCTGATAAATAATTTACAAATTTTGAAATAACAAGAGCCATAAATCTTCCAATTTCCTCTCCAAATTTTTCTTTTGGAATTATTTGTGTAATCTCTGCACCTGAAACTTGAAGATAAGCTTGAGAAAACTCTGTTAATAAGAAATTAATTCCCCACGCAATAAATGAAAGTATTACTATAATAACCGCTATTGTAATCAAAGATGCACTAAACCATTTGTTAGTTTTTTTACTTAACCATTTGTAACCTGGATAGAATATATATGCAAGCACACCTGCAAAAGCAATTGCAGCGATAAATGGTTTGATTATGAACAAGCCAAGTATTATGGCGCCTAAAATTAATGCCCATTGAAATATTTTTTTATCCATAGTTTATTTATATCCCCACTTCTTTATTGCTAATCTTAACTCATTATGCTTTTTTATATATTTCTTTAAGCTGATTTTTTTCATTACAGCGTCAATTGCCTGCCTCATTGCACGCGCACCAGCTTTAGTTCCTTTTGGATGCCCATGTACGCCACCACCAGCTTGAATAATAATATCATGTCCAAAATATTTAACTAGCTTTGGAACATGTGCTGGCTGCAAACCACCTGAGCAAACAGGAAATGTTCGCTTGATTCCGCTCATTTTATTTTTTAAGGCAGCAATATTTTCAAGCACAGCTTTTTTATCTTCTGCCATTTTGCCAACAGCAGTACCTATATGTAGTTGATCAACACCAATCAAACGAGCAGTTTTTGCAATAACACTCATTTTTATGCCGTGCTTTGGATTTCTTGTAAATGCAGCATGCATTGCTCTGTGTCCGTGAATTACTAATTTTAATTTCTGTAATTCATTGCGCAAACTTTGCAAACCAGACCAGCCAGCAGTTAAAATATCAACCATTGCATATTCGTTACCTAAACTTTTCAAGAACTTTGCGCGCTTTAACATCTCATTTGTCTCTGCTGTTACATTGCACATGTAAATCTTCTTTTCACCTGTTTCTTTTTCTGCTTTTTTCTTGAGTTTGATTGTTTGCCTTGCTCTTTGTTTGAATTTATTAAATGGTTGAGAAGTTAGATTCTCATCATCTTTTACTATATCTAAGCCACCTATCCAAGATTCATAAGCAACTTTTGCATGTTCTTTTGAAGTCAGACCAAGTTTTGGTTTGACAATTGTTCCGCAAAGCGGACGCTTCTTAACACCCAAAATTTTTCTTACGCCCTGCAAACCAAACTGCGGACCTTTGAATGATTTAGTTAATTTTGCTGGGAAATAAACATCAACAAGTCTTAGATTTTTGATTTCTTTCATACCAAAAATATTTCCAGCAATTGAAGAATAAATCTGAGGCATATTACCTAACTCAAAAAGATCAAGTGGATATGCAATTTTCACTTTATTTTTTTTCAGCTCAAATACTTTTGCACCAAATTTAGCCATTCTTTTTAATTGCATAGTTGATAAAGTAGTCCAAGTTCCTGTTGAACTTTCAGCTGCTATGGCGCCTGCAGCTTCGCGAGCTTTTTTTCTTGGCTCAAAATAAAATTCACAAACTATCTCATTTCTTTTTGGTTTGTATCTTTTTTTAATATATTGTTTATACACATTTTTCATTTTTTGAGACTTCCTATTTTATTAAGTATATTTTTCATTTTGTCAATAGTTAACATATATAGAACTAAAGCAATTATACTTATGACCGTAACAATTAATACGCCGTTTGCTAAATTAACATTTGCGCTTATCAATAAAGCTATAATTGTTAAACTACCCATAGTTCCGAATGCAAGAATAGCATTTAATTGTTGTAAATATCTTTGGTATATTAAATCTAATCTATTTTTTTCTAATTTAACTTTTTCCATTTTAGATATTTGCAATTAATGCTACTCCTACACCAACAAAAACGATTGATAGCGCCAACAGACCTATATTGCCTCCAGAGTTCATAATTCCATATACTCCCGCAATAATTAGACTTGCTCCAGCCCCTATTTTAATACTTTTTTTAGTTTCTTTTTTCATATTTTTACCTCCTTATAACCTTCCCAATAAGGGCGCCTGACCCGCCCTTATGAACCCTTCCTTCCAAGTGCTTCGCAAATACATTATAACCTTCCTAGCAAAATATCTGGCAAAACAGCTACAC
>WJKY01000001.1 GCA_014728835.1 Candidatus Woesearchaeota archaeon
CATTCAAAATCATTGGGTTTAGATGAAGAAAGAGAAGATACTATTATAGTAGAGGATCTAACTGATTATAAAGGAATTACTAAGGCGGTTGATGGAATATCTAAAAAATTTTTAGAAAAAGCAAAATATTTTAAAATGGTTGTTCGCCCTATTTCAACATTATCAACATATTCTGATCCTTTAACAACATATAGCTTTTTGCAAGGAATGACCGAAAGTAGCAAGCGCAAGAAAAATGTAGCTTTATACTTACTAGATAAAAATATGCACACTGAATCTGAAATTCAAACACTAGAGCATTTAATGGATGGCGCGATTGATTTTAAAACAGATGGAGCAAAAACTTATCTTAGAGCACGAGGCATTCATGATGATGAACAGCCAAGAGATTGGATACAATATGCATGGATACAATATACAGATTCCAAGCGCGGTCTACAAATCAAAGAATAATTGATTTTTATTTTACATTAACTTTTTAAATGCATTAATTTCACTTCTAATTATGGGCCCATAGCTCAGTCACGGCCTTTTAACAAAAGCCCGGGGAAAATGATGCCATCTTCGGCACAGCCTCGATAACATGTTAAAAAGTCGCTGAAGTGGTAGAGCGCTTGGCTCTTAAGCCAAGTTTGGAGACACCAAGAAGTCGCGGGTTCAAACAGCTGAGAGGTCAGCTGGCACCCTGAGCGCATGTTCGCTAACGCGAAATGCACTATATGGGATGTTGGCGAAAGCCGAGATCGCATGCGGTGTAAACTGACGCTCCAGTTTTGAAAGTCCCGTTGGGCCCATTGTCCTGCGCATAAGATAAACGCATTTAATAAGTTAAGTACTATCTCTGTTTGTATTTTAGAATATGTTTCATAACTCCAGAACCATATTGCGCAGATTTTTTTTCTCTGCTTGCAATTTTTTTATCCATAACTAATTCAGCTGCTTTGACAAGAATCCATTTTCTTTTTTTGTTTTTTACTTTTAATTCATAGGGCAAAGACATGCAAAAATCAACTATATCTTTTTCTAAGTAAGGCAATAAAATTTTTTTTCCAAAGTGTTTGCCAATTGCTTTATGTTGTAAATAACCAGCTGTAACTAAGTCTTTAGTATCAGCTCTCATTTTTTTCTCAGCGTTTTCCTTTTCTAATTTCAAAAACTTTGCAAAACCACCAAGCATTGTATCAGGACCTTGTCCGCTTACAACAATATCTTCTTTAGCACACTCGCATACAAAATACAATGGCATATTAAATGAAATAGAAACAGGATTTGGTTTCATAGGAGGTAATTTAGCTTTTTCAGTTTCAGGTGTTTTGGGAATTTTTCTTAAAATATTTTCAATGATTGGAATAGCTTCCCATATATCTTTTTTATTTACTTTAATAATTTCTAATTGCAAATCTAATTTTTTTGCAGCGTTTATAGATGCTTTGATATCTTTAGCATTTTCAGTGCCAACAACATATAATTTAGGTTCTTTTGCTAAAGCAGCAATTAAAGTGCTATCAACACCACCAGAAAAAGCTATTGCTGATTTGTTTGGTATTTTTTCTACAGCTTTTTTAATTAGTTTAAGTAATTCTTTGGGTTTGTCCATGTTTGGTTTTGTAAGATAATCATTAATAAATCTTGCAATTGAAAGAATATATTATATAGACATTAACTTTTTAAAGCAATTATTTATCAGTATTAATATAGGGCCGATGGTCTAATGGTATGACACTGCCTTGGCAAATCTAGATTTCCAAACGGGCAGAAACTCCGGGTTCAATTCCCGGTCGGTCCACTGTAAGCGCATTCAAAAATTGAATGCACTGCAGCGAAGCCTGTTCTTTTCGAACGAAGTGAGAACAGGTGTAAACTGCCTGAGCAGTTTGTCGGGGTAGTTTAGCGGTAGAACGCCAGTCTCATAAAGCTGAAATCTCAGCTTGCACGATGAGCGCATTCAGTCTAACTGAATGCACTATAGGGGATGTCAACGAAAGTTGAGGTCGCATGCGGTGTAAACTGACGCTTCAGTTTTGAGTTAGCTGGAGGTCGTGGGTTCAAATGTCGGCCGCTGCCGACGAGAGCAAACTATATCCTCTTGAGGATATAGCAAAATGGTAGCGGTTGCTTGAAAGTCCCACCCCCGACACTAATACTTTTTTTATACATTCTTTAACATAGAATTATTTTTATACAAAGAAAATTAATTTTTTTAAGTGGCTACTAAAGATTCAATTGACTGGGAGGAAATACAGAAAAAAACATCTAAAGCTGCTAGTGATACAGCTCAAACTGGATTAGAATGGACTAAAACCTTTCTTAAAAAAACAGCACAAGTAACTACTAATTCAGCTCTTTTAGCAAAAAAATTAACTAAAAGACAGAGATTTAAAATTGGCAAAATAAAATTATTTTTGCATGAAAATGAAGTTAATAAAGTGATTTCATTAATCAAGCAAAACAAAGCAGATATTGAACTTAAACGATATGGCTGGTCTTTTTTAATTACAGGAAAAGATTTGCTACCTATAATACATTATATTCCACCAGACAACAGAAGTTATTTTTTTGATGATTCAAGTGAAAAAACAGATAAAAATTTTATTTACGAAGCAAATAAAAAAATGGAAAAAATTTTCTACAAAAACGCATTTGAAGATTTTTCAGAACGCGCGTGGGGAGCAATTCCGCAATATATAGCACCTACTTTAGTTAGTTCAGTTCACATAAAGCAAGCTATTGCTTTACAGCTTTTTTGCAAGCGAGATTTCAAAATTCTTTTGAAAGGTAGCAAAGACAAATCAAAAATTTTAGAATCTGCCTCGGCAATTGATAGTAAATTAGTAATTGCTAATTTAAACAGAGTAAAAGAAAAAAGAAAACTCTTAGCATCTAAAAAATTATTAGTAACATCTAGAAGCTATAAACGAATACGAAATAAGTTTAATCTAATTATTCCTGTGCGCAAAATAAATCTTAAGAAATTTACAGATTTAATTGAAGATTTGGTTGTGCAAGAAGTTCAAATCGGAAGGACAGATATTAATTTTCTTAAAAAATATTTAAAACACGCACAAAAAACAAAAGTCAAATTACCACCACATTTAGGAGAAAAAATTAAATTATTTGCAATTAGTCTCAAAAAAGAAAATAAAAAAATAAATAAAAAAATAATTGAAGGAATTCTAAAACTAATAAAAGCCTCAGCTGTAATGGATTTACGCGAAGAAGTTAACAATAAAGACTTAGTGAGAGTGTTTAATATTTACAAAGAAATTTATTGGAAATAACCAACTGAACGTTCGCCAATGATTTTTTCTTTTAATACATACCCTATGTAATACTTTGAACATAATTCATAAAATCCTTCTTTCCAAAATCTGCGAGAGCTAATTGGAATTGCAAGTTTTTTAGAGAATTTACATTTGAATTTTGCTTTTCTGAGTTGCTCACCCATATAAAAATCCTCTAAGAATTTATATTTGAATTTACATTTTTTAAAAACATGTTTTCTTAGAGCCATATTAAAGCCCCAAACATTATGAAAGCCAAAAAGCGTAGCAATTTGTGGGATCCATCCCGCCCAAAAATTTAAATTTGCTTTAAGATGCCAAGGACCATCATAAGGAATTGCAGATCCAGAAACACAATCTACGTCTTTTATTAGATTAAGTATTTTTTTAACCCATTCTTTTGGTGGCACAGCATCTGCATCACAATAAGCAATTATTTCGCCAGAAGAAATTTCAGCTCCAATGTCACGAGCTTCGCCGATTCCTTTTTTGTTATCTTTTACTATTTTATCTGCATATTTTTTAGCAATTTCAATTGTTTTATCAGTTGAATGGCCATTTACAACAATTATTTCAGGCTTTATTGTTTGTGCTTTTAGAGCTTTTAGACACGGCTCTAAATATTTTTCCTCGTTTTTTGCACATACAACTACAGATACTTTTACCATAAAAATCACTCACAGATAACTATTTAAAAAGCTTAGCTTCGGCATTTGAAGCCTGCATTTTTATCACCTTCTTTAATGCGACTCAGAGTTTACATTCAAAGCATTAAGAGCGCCGCAAGGGCGCCAACTTAAAGCTTTGTCTTACAGGCCATTCAACTTCTTGCGAACAAGCAAACAAAATTAGTCGGTGATTAAAAATGCAAAATGCAATTTACAAATACCTTCGCGAAAAAGCTAAAAATGTCAAATTTGACGTAAAGAATATGATTAACTTAAAGGACGTTGAATTTAGTCGTAATGACATCAGAAAAAAGATTAAGATTCCATCTAAACTTTCAAATGATCTTGCCTATGAAACTGGCGTACATGCAGGAGACGGATATCTAGGTATATTTCAACGAAAAGATGGACCTGCGTATTGGGTGGTTTATTCTGGTAATTTAACTGAGGAATATGAATATTATTCTAAAATAATATTACCTTTAATAAATAAATTGTATAATAAAAAATGTACAATCAAAAAATGTTCTAAAAATACATTAAGAGTAGATCTTAAAAGTAAAGCTATTGCAACATTTAAACATCGCGTTATTAAGTTACCGAATGGACCAAAAACTGGCACGTTAAGAATACCAAATATAATAAAATCCGCTAATACAAAAATAAAAAGTTCCTTTTTATCCGGACTTGTTGATACAGATTTTTCTTTAGTATTTGTCAAAAATGGAAAATATCCAAAAATAACTACAAGCTTCCCAGTGCAAAATAAAGAATTTGTAAAGGATGTTATCAAGCTATTTAACGATATTGGAATAAAAGCTAATGCAAATCTTTACAATTGCAAAGATGTGAGATATACGCCAACTAAACTTTATAAAGCTTATAAAATTGATATTAATGGAAAACGAAACTTATACAAGTGGCTAGATGTAGCAGGATTTAGAAGTCCTAAGCACGTAGCTAGACTAGCAATTTGGGAAAAATTTGGCGAGTACCGAAAAAGGACAATATAAAATTTATTTGCCTGAGTGGCTTAATGGTAAAGCACCATCTTGGTAAGGTGGAGATTGCGGGTTCAAATCCCGCCTCAGGCTTTGAACAGCTTATCTAACTCTCGCCCGGGGCTTAACTTTTTATATTACTAGTTTAATAATATATTAATGAAAAGAGTAGTCATTGGCATGCTAGTAATATTTTTAATACTTGCTAGCGGATGTGTTCAGGCAGAAACTAAAACTAAATCAACAGGAGAAGTAAAAACAATTCCAGCTTCAATTGAAAATAATTGCATTGGTTTTCTTATAGGCAATCCTGGAGAAGAAGCAAGTGTGGCTGCTGAGATAGGAGCAGGATGGACAAGACCGCATCCAGGACCTTTTTCATGGCAAAACTTAGAACCTTCACAAGGAAATTATAATTTTGCTGATTCAGATTTTTGGGTTAAAGAAATTCAAAAAAATAATTTAGCAATATCAGGAACAATTTGGCCCTATGCTGATTGGGATCAAGAAACATGTCATAGCACAGAATGCGAAGTAACACCTGAAGATGAATTTTATCCTAAATTTGGCAAAACAGAAATTCCAATTTCTCGTTGCGCACCTTGTAATTTAGATGATTACAAAACATTTGTAACAAAAATGGTTGAAAGATATGACGGCGACGGAGTTGGTGATATGGCTGGTTTAGAAACTCCAATAAAATACTGGGAAGTTTTAAATGAACCTGAAATGGCTGGACCAACTTTAACTTTTTTCATAGGAACAGAACAAGAATATGTTAATATTTTAAAAGCAAGTTATGAAGCAATAAAATCTGCTTGCCCAGACTGCAAAGTACTTCAAGGTGGTGCACAAAATGCAATGCCAGATAATTTAGATTTTTGGAGGAAAGTATATGATTTTGGCGGTGCAAACTATTTTGATATTGCTAATATTCATTATATAACAGAAGGTGATGTAAAAACACTAAATACTAAAAATTTCAAAGCAATGATGCAAGAAAAAAATATAAACAAACCAATATGGGTAACAGAAGCTCAGTATAATTCAGATAGTGAAATAAAGTCATCTGTTAGTGGAGCTTTAAATGCAGGAGCATCTAAAATATTTTTTACTCAATTTACAACAGGAGAATTTGGAACATCTGGAGAATATTCAGATGTTTTTGTTGATATTAATTCAATGTGTTAGCTAAACATCCATGCAAATGCCAGAGCTAACAAAGCTTTTAGCCAGATATCTACTTGGTCAAATATAATTCCTTGCTGACCTAAAACATACATAAAAGCAACTGCAAACACTAGTGCTGCTAAGAAATGCCCGCCTTTTGGTCTGCAAACATTAGTCCAATTCCAACCCCAAACTTTTGGCGGTCGCCTAAAATGTTCTTTTTCAACTTTTCCAGCAATCATTGAACCAAGTTCAGGCCACGAAAGCTCTTCAACCTTTTTTTTAGATTTTCTTTTCCTAGATTTCTTTTTCTTTGCCATATACAAAATTAAGATTTTATTTTTTATATAATTTATTCACTTCTATAAAAGCACAGCAGCATAAAACCTTAAAAAACTACTCTTACTTAACTAGCACATGACAGAAGACAAAGAAGATTATGAAGTATTAAAAGAAGCATA
This sequence comes from Candidatus Woesearchaeota archaeon, assembly GCA_014728835.1. Classification (GTDB taxonomy): domain Archaea; phylum Nanobdellota; class Nanobdellia; order UBA10117; family WJKY01; genus WJKY01. The sequence continues at coordinate 6,582 of WJKY01000001.1, forward strand.
TGATAAAGCTAAAAAAAAGTATAATTTGAGTCCAAACTTTGAGGAATTAGATAAAGAATTCGAAGTTTCAATAATTGACGGAGACAGAGAACGCTTTATTGTTGAATATGTTCGCCGAGCAATATGTTCAAGAATCCATAAGATGATAAATTATTTGACACCAGTATTACATCCTCAACCATCATCCTTGCATTCAATGATTGAAAGCAAATTCTTCAAAAAAGAAGAAACAGATAAACTATTTGAATTTTACAAAAAACTTCATCATTGGTTGCATAAAGGCTTGTTAAAAAGTTTTCAGTCTGAAGAAGAAATAGCCAAGTTCATAAATGAAATTTGGGAAATTTGGCCAGAAATAAAAGATAAAGTAATTATATATATGTCAAAGATAGTAACAGGTTGGGAAAAACAAGAAAAAGAAGATTTAGATAACGGATATTTAGGTTAATGGTTAGTCTAATAATTGGCTTGGTCGCTGACATCAGTGCTGGTAAAGATACAGTAGCAAGATATCTAGCTGAAAAATATAGTTTTGAAAGATTTACACTTTCTGATATTTTGCGTGAAATTGCTAAAAAAAGAAACATAGAGCCAAATAGAGAAAATCTGATGAAAATAATTAGAAAACTTAGAGAAAAAGAAGGTGAAACAGCATTAGTTAAGCGAGCAATTAAAAGATTTGAAAAAGACAGAGTTGTAATTGCAGGCATTAGAAAGCCAGAAGAAATTGTTTATTTAAGAAAGCAATTCCCTGGCAAAGTAAAAATCATTCGCCTAACTGCAGACGCAAAAATAAGATTCAAAAGAATCAAAAAAAGAGCGCGTATCGGAGACCCCAAGACCCTTAAAGAATTTTTAGAGCAGGAGAAAAAAGAACACAAGGAGTTTGATTATGAGTCTATTTTTGAAATGGCTGATTATACTATTAAAAACAATGGAACCTTGGAAGAGCTCTACAAAAAAATAGATTCTATTTTGCAGAGCATAAAATAAAAAAGTATATAAACAAAAAAATTCACTGTAATATTATGAAAATCAAATGGCTGCTGGTTATTAGTATTGTTTTATTGGCAATTCTTGCACCTGTTAGTGCAGCAGATGACATAGTAGTTACTACAGAAGCTGTAAAAGATAAAATACCTTATGATGGAACACTAAGATATGTAATTACTATTACTAATAATCAAGACTATGCAGACAAATTCTTATTTAGCTCAACACCTTCTCAACTAGGACAATCAACATTATGGAGCTTTAAACCGCAAACCGTTAGTGTCCCTAGCGGAGGCTCCGAAGATGTTGTTTTTGATCTTACGCCGCCAAAAGACATTAGAGTAGGCACTTACGGACTTGACATAATTGTTTATTCATCAACTGACACTTCAATTAAAGGATATAGTTCAATTAGATTTGAAATTACATCTGAATATCCTCACTTAGAAGCTACAATTGAGATGCCTGGAGAATTATATCCAGGAACTCTTCCAGTAAGTGTAATAATTGAAAATGATGGAGCTAAAACACAAGATAATTTAACAGCTGTTTTTGAATCTGAGCTTTTTGGAGCATATGATTTAGAAATAGGCTCTTTAAACCCTGGTGAAACAAGGTTAGTCTTAAATGAAGAAGTTGAAATACCAACTTCTACAGAACCTGGTTATTATACTTCTAAAGTTGTATTTTACAAAAACGGTGAATTTGTAGATGAAACTGAAAAAGATATTACAGTGTTTGGAAAAGGAAATTTAGCTGTTTCACATGATATTAAAAAAGGAATTTTAACAAATAAATATAGTGTAACTTTAACAAATGTTGGAAACGCAGAATCAAATGAAAAATGGAATGCTGATTTTGCATCTTGGAAGCGAATTTTAGTTAAGTCAAATCCTGAACAATTAGATGTGATTGTTACTGACGGCACAGCAACATTTGAATGGCCAATAATTTTACAGCCCGGCGAAAGCACAACAATTAATTATCAAATATCTTATTCTCCAATACTTGCAACTATTCTAGCGCTTTTGTTTTTTGTTTATGTTGTTTATTGGTATTTTGGTGAAGCATTTTCCTTAAAAAAAGAAGCAAGAAAAACAAAAGGACATATTGAAGTCAAACTATTAATTAAAAACAAAACACCTGAAATACAACATAATATAATAATTGAAGACATGGTTCCAACACCACTGAAATTAGTTAAAGAATTTGGAACAAAAACACCAACTGCAATAAAGAAATTAAAGAGCGGAACAAAAATGTCATGGAAATTCAGACATTTAGGACCTTTTGAAGAAGTTATTTTAACTTATGGAATAAAATCCAGACTAAGTGTAGTTGGAACACTTACATTGCCAGCTGCTGTTTTGAAAGCAAAAGTTGGTAAAAGCTTAAAGAAATTTTATTCAAATTCTTTTAGTTTGACAGGAAAAGTTTCTGTAAAAGAAGAAGAACCAGAGGAGCAAGCCTTTTAAAGGGATTTTAATCATTTATTTTAACCCTCCTTAAAAATTTTTATATAAAAGTAAATTCTATTTAATTATATGGCCCGCCCTAGAAAATGGAATGCTAATAAGGTAAAATTAGAAATTAAAAAGTTACATAAAAAATTAGATAGAAGGCCAGTCAAAAGAGATAGTAGCTTGCTTTGCACTTTATCTCGTCAATTTTATGGGACTTGGAATAACGCCATGCGAGCAGCTGGCTATTCTGTGAAAGATTTTCAAAATCCAGAAGTTCCTTCAGTAAGTCCTGAATTGGCATATTTTATTGGATTAGTTATTACAGATGGACATTTAGTATATAATGAACAAAGAAGGACTTATGATATTAGAGTATATACTAGTTATCCTGCAGAAAGAGATCTTCTCGTTAAACTAATAAAAACTCTTTTTGCATATAATGTAAAACCTAGAAAAAGAAAATTGTATGGATTTAATAAAGTGCCAAACTATGAGTTAATAATATCTTCCAAGAAACTAGTTTTATTTTTACATAAAGAATTCGGCGTGCCTCTAGGCGCAAAATCAAAAAATATACAAGTCCCAGCAAAATTAGCAAAAAATAAATCTTTATTTTTTAATTTTTTTAGAGGTATAATAGATGGAGATGGTTCAATTAATCGAACAATTACAATATTCTCTAGCTCTAACGTGTTTTTAGACCAATTGAAAAATATTTTAGAAGGCAAGTTTACTTGTAAAATTAGAAAAAGACCAACAGCATATGTTTTAGCAATAGAACGCCAAAAAGATATGTACAAATTATATAAAAAATTATATGCTAGTGAGCCTTATTTTTATTATAAAAGAAAGAAAATAAAGTACCAAAAAGTCCTCAAAAGATTTATAAATCAAAATTGAAGCTTTTGTAATAGCCCTCCTTAGCTCAATTGGTAGAGCGCACGGTTGTAGTAGGTTACTAATACTTTGTATTAGCCCGTGCGATACCCGTGAGGTTCCTGGTTCAAGGAGCTGACATCTCAGCTCGCAAGATGAGCGCACGTTCGCTAACGCGGAATGCACTGAGATGAAGTTTAGAAAATCCGGGGGGAGGGATTTGCCCTGGTGGTGTAGTCTGGTCTATCATACATGCCTGTCACGCGTGTGACCCGAGTTCAAAGCGACCCTTTGGAAAAGTGTCGCGCCCCAAAGGCGCTGACGCGAATAACCAAGTGGTTGTTGAAAGTCTCGGCCAGGGCGCTAACTTTATTAATGAAGAATTAGTTGTATTATTATGGCCATTGGTATTGAAGCAGGAATTTGGGTATTGTTTTTGATTGATAGCATTATCTATAATTTTATAGTTCATACACCAACAAAATGGCATAAGAGAACAAGCCATTGGATGCATAAAAAATTTCCATTAAATAAATTAGTAGGAGTGATGTATTTAGGCTTGGTTTTATGGGTTGGATTTGCTTTGTATAGATTAGGTTTACTTGGATTTTTGGGATTTTAATTAAAAAAAGCTCTCATTTTTCAATATGTAATATCTCAGAACCTGAGCAAAAGATTTAAAAAGGCTCTTGTAAAGATATTTACAATTACCAGCACGTTTCAGCCGTCTTCGGTCCTTAAAAGGGGATATATCGAAGGTTTCTAAGAAACGTTGATTGCGCTGTAGGCTAGTGCGAGAGGTGAAATAAACTGGTTAAAAAAATCGATTTGCTTAAGCACGTTTTAGTACCACCTTGCTCTAAATTAACAGAAGAAGAAAAAGAACAAATTTTAGAAAAACATAATATTTCAATTCTACAATTACCTAAAATTTTATCAAAAGATCCTTTGGCTAAAACTTTGAAAGCAAAAAAAGACGATGTTATTAAAATAGAGCATAAAACTCCAACTGGCAAAACAACTTTTTATAGGAGAGTAATCTAATGAGTGAAGAAAAAAATCTACTCATAAATAAGTATTTTGAAGAAAATAATTTTGCTCAATCTAATATTGAATCTTATAATAGTTTTGTTGAATGGAGATTACAAGCTTTAGTTGATGAGCTTGGTGATGCAACACCTGCTGTAATCCCGCCAGAATCAGAAGAAGTAAAGTTCAAATTTGGTAAAATAATAGTTGAAAAACCAAACATAGTAGAAGCAGACGGAGCTAAAAGAAATATACTTCCTGTAGAAGCGCGAATGCGAAATTTAACTTATGCAGCTCCTGTTTATTTAGAAGTTAGTTTAATTGTCGACGGCAAAGAAAAAGAAAGAGCAGAAGTTCCAATTACTGAGTTGCCTGTGATGTTAAAATCAAAATTATGTTATCTAAATAATCTTTCAAAAGAAGAACTAATCAAACAAGGCGAAGACCCATATGACAGAGGAGGTTATTTTATTGTAAATGGCACTGAAAGAACTTTATCTTTATTAGAAGACTTATCTTCAAATAGTATTTTTGTATCAAAAGAAAAAACAGGACCTATAACACACAGTGCAAGATTATTTTCAATCAGTAAAATTTATAAAATACCACACACATTAGAACGAAAAAAAGATGGCTTATTTTTACTAACTTTTGCTGGTCTTAAACGAGTGCCAGCTGTAATACTTTTCAAAGCACTTGGAATAACAAAAGATGCAGATATTCCAAAACTAATTAATTTAGAAGGCGCAGATGAAGATATTTACATAAATCTTTATGACTTTATCGATATTAAATCTGAAAGCGCTGCTCACGAAAAAATAGGTAAAATGTCTGGCATGACATTAACACCTGAACAAAGACAACAAAGAATTGAATATCTTCTTGATAATCTTTTATTTCCTCATATCGGCTCTAAACCTGAAGATAGAAAAGAAAAAGCATACTTTTTAGGCCGCATGATAAGGAAATTGCTTTTGCTAAAACAAAGAAAAATAAAAGAAGATGACAAGGATCACTATAAAAATAAAAGAGTTAGATTAGCAGGTGACCTTTTAGAAGATTTATTCCGAGCAAACATGAAAATCCTTGTTAATGATATGTTGTATATTTTTCAAAGGGGAGTAAGAAGAGGAAAAATCCTTCCAATAAAATCTATTGTTAGAACAAAATTACTAACTAAGCGAGTTAAGTCAGCAATGGCAACTGGAAACTGGACAGGAAACAGACAAGGTGTAAGCCAAAGACTTGAACGCGACAATTCCTTAAGCACACTTTCACACTTACGAAGAGTTGCTTCGTTACTTGAATCTACAAGAGAAAGTTTTGAAGCCCGAGAACTACATGCCACACATTGGGGCAGATTATGTCCTTTAGAGTCTCCAGAAGGAAAAAACATTGGTTTGAGAAAAAATCTAGCTCTTTTAACATCAATTACTTCTGAACTAAAGGAAACGCAGTTAGAAAAATTAATTGGCAAACTAAACGACTTTGGATTAAAAGATGTTAGGGATGAAAAAAAATTAAGTGATGTTTTCTTAAATGGCGCATTAGTGGGCGGTATTGCAAGCCCTCATGATTTCATTGGCAAAATCATAGCAGGGCGGCGCAAAGGAGAAGTTACAAAATTATTAAATCTAATTTACAATAAAGAAGAAGATTCAGTTTTTATTAGTGTTGATAAAAACAGAGTTAGAAGACCATTAATTATAGTTAAGAATGGCAAACCTCTTCTAACTGAGGAGCACAAAAACAAACTTAAAACAAATGAACTTCAGTGGTCAGACTTAGTAAAAGAAGGTATTATTGAATATATAGATGCTTTAGAAGAAGAATCTGCATTAGTTGCGTTATCAGAAGAAAAAGTAACAGATAAACATACTCATTTGGAAATTAATCCAATTGCAATTTTTGGCATTTGCACATCAATGGTGCCTTATGCTAATTTTAATCAAAGTTCACGATTAAACAGAGGGCAAAAAACCCAAAAGCAAGCAATGGGCTGCTATGCTCTTAATTTTCAAAATCGAATGGACACTGCAATTAATTTATTGCATTATCCGCAGAAACCTATTGTGCGAACATTTACACAAAAAATCTTTGGAGAAGAACTTTCAGCAGGGCAAAACTTAGTAATTGCTGTTTTAAATTATGAAGGATATAATATGCAAGACGCTATTGTAGTAAACAGAGCAGCTATTGACAGAGGTTTTGGTCGTTCAACATATTTTAGACCTTATGTAACTGAAAGATTAAGATATCCAGGCGGGGTTGTAGATGAAATAATTATTCCAGATAAAGATGTTCAGGGATATACTGTTGAAAGAGATTACAGATTCCTAAACGAAGATGGAATAATTTACCCAGAAGCAGAGGTTTCTGGCGGCGAAGTTTTAATTGGTAAAACAAGTCCGCCACGTTTCTTAGGTAAATTAGAAGCATTTAGTACAGCTGCAAACGTGCGAAAAGATGCTTCTATTCGTGTGCGTTATGGGGAACACGGAATTGTAAACAAAGTTGTTTTAACAGAAAATGTAGACGGAAGTACAATGATTAAAGTTGACATAAGAAATCATAGATTACCTGAAGTCGGAGATAAATTTTCAAACAGACACGGACAAAAAGGAGTAATAGGACGTGTTGTATCACCAGAAGACATACCATTTACAGCAAATGGTATTTCACCAGATATAATTTTCTCTCCTAATGGACTACCAAGGCGAATGACAGTTTCACACTTAATAGAAGCTTTAGGTGGTAAAGTAGGAGCTCTTGCAGGCCGAAATATTGATGGCACTGCTTTCCAAGCAGAGTCTGCTGAAAAATTAAGAAATGAATTGCTTGAGCTTGGTTTCAGAGAAGATGGAACAGAAACACTATATGATGGAAGAACAGGAAAAGAATATCCTGCAAGGATTTTTGTAGGAAATATGTATTATTTGCGACTGAAACACCAGGTTGCAGACAAGATTCAGGCAAGAGCAAGAGGACCAGTTACTTTACTTACCCGACAACCAACAGAAGGTAAAGCAAAAGAAGGTGGTTTAAGACTTGGAGAGATGGAAAAAGATTGTTTTGTTGCTCACGGAGCATCTTTGTTAATGAAAGAAAGATTTGATTCAGATAGAAC
>WJKY01000078.1 GCA_014728835.1 Candidatus Woesearchaeota archaeon
GCACTACTTAATTTAATTGGCAATGATTGCGTAATCTCAAACGGAGTATTAGGAAACGGCAGTTTTAGATGAGTTGTATTTGGATTAATTTGCGTGTTTATTGAATATTCCTTTATTTTGTCAGAATAGCCTTTTGGGTCAATACCATATAGCTCAAAATATTTTTCATCATCTGAATGATTATTAGGATGTCTTATTGATGAGTATTCTCCATGCGAATCAATTATAATTACTGGAAATCCTTTTTCAGCTAACTCCTCTAATAGCACTCCGACAGCATATGATTTTCCAGCACCTGATTTTGCAAGAATAGCTAAGTGTTTGGTCAAAAGTTTTTCAGGATCCAAAAAAGATTTAATTTTTGATTTACCTTCTAATAATCCAAGGTAAAGCCCGTCTTTAGTTAGACCAAGTGTTTTAGAGATCAATTCATTTTCAGCAAGGAAAACATCTGCATTTGGTTCTAATGGAGTTCTGGGACGTCTTAAAAAACCACGTTCAGTTCTAAAGCCAATAATACTGCAATTAGCAGTAGCATTAGATCCCTGTCTCTCTATTTCATCTACTTGAGCTAATATAGGACCATCATTTTTATGTTGTACTTGTATGTAATCCCATTTTTTTACTTCTCCGTCTACTAAGAATTTGAAATCAGATGTTGAAATTTTACCTATAATATGACCAATTTTATTACTCATGCAAATCACACAACTTTAAGGACTTAAATAACTTTTTACACTTAAGCAGTTATTTCTTTTTTTCTAGTTTCTTTTCTTTTTCTAATTCTTCTTTTACTTTTTTTCTGAACCATTTTTCTCCACGCTTTGCTTTTAATTTTGTTAGTTTTACTAAATTTTTTATTAAACCCATATCACTTCCACCTCATCAGTTCTCCAATTTTGATTAGTATTTGTATTTTTAATACTTTGTTGTTTGCCTGCGCCATACTCTAAAATTCCTTGCCAAGCAATCATTGCTCCGTTATCGCCTGCTAAATCTTTTGGTACTACAGCAAATTTTACACCTCTTTCCTTTGCCATAGTAGCAAGCATTTGTTGCAGTCTTTTGTTTGCAGCAACACCACCTGTCAACAATACTTCATTTTTATTGATGTGTGCAATAGCTCTTTCAGTTGCTTCAGTTAAAATTGCAAACACAGTTTCCTGAGTCGAATAACATAAATCTTCTTTCTTATATTTTTTAGATTTGATTAATTGTTCAAGTTTTGTTAAGATTCCTGAAAATGAAAAATCCATTCCTTTGATTGTATAAGGTAACTCTATATATTTCTTAGATTTAGCAGCTAAGTTTTCAATTTTCGGACCAGCTGGAAATCCTAAATCCATTACTCTTCCAAGTGAATCAAGAAAATTACCAACACCAGTATCTAGTGTTTCCCCAAAAACTCGGTATTTGCCAGATGCTAGTGCAAGTATTTGTGTATTTGCTCCTGAAACATAAAGTGTAATTGGATCTTTAAATTTACTAGTAAGTTTTCCAATTTCAATATGCGCAACACAATGGTTTACACCAATAATTGGTTTATTGAGATAACTTGCAAGTGTACGTGCAGCAACAGCACCAACACGCAAACATTTTCCTAGCCCAGGCCCTTGAGCAAACGCAATTAAATCAATGTCTTTCAGTTTTACCTTAGCCTTTTTCAAAGCTCTATCTAAAACAAATTTATAAAATAAGACGTGATGCTCTCTTGCTTTTAATGGATGTATGCCACCTTTTTTAGTTGTAAACGTAGCCTTCTCGTTAGCTAGGATTTTACCTCTATCTGTAACTATGCCAATGCCGAGAGTATTTCTGCTTTATTAAAGTGCAGTACTCTCGATACCCAAGCATAACATATTCAAATCAAAAACATTATCTTTTAAAAGATTATTTAGAACTATTCTTCCTTTTCTTTTCCATATATCCGCATTTGCCACATGCATATCTATCTTCGTGTTCGCCCATAAAAACTCCTGCTCCGCATTTTGGACAAACCCGACCTTTGCGCTCTATTTTATTTCCTTTAATTTCATATTGATCATGTTTACGAGTAGATTTTCTAGCTTTCTTTTTTTTCTTACCTTTGACTCTAGATTTAGGTTTCTTTGCCATTACTTACCTCTTCTTCCTTTTTTTTCTCTTCTTCTTTAGGTTTTTCTTCTGGCTTTTCCTTTTCTTCTTTCTTCTCAGCTTTTTCTTCTTTTGGAGCTTCTGCAGGCTTTTCTTCTGGTTTTGCTTCTTTCTTTTCTTTTGGTTTTTTCTCATCCCTTTTCAAAAGATATTTTTGTTCTATTTTTTCTAGATCATCTCTTGTTTTATATTGCATAGCAGTGCATTTTGTTTTAGAGCCAAAGTCTTGTTCTAATTTTCTAATAATTACTAAATTTTTATCAGAACTAAGCATAGCAGCAAGCTTTTCTTTAATTTCAGCTCTGCTTGGTGTTGGTTTTCCTACATGCTCAATATCAGCTTTTATTTCAGTTCGGTTCAAGAGCACATTTTCTTTTTTGTCAGTAATTTTAATATCCATTTTAAATTCTTATTGCATATTCTCCAGCTTCATGAACTTCTAGTTTTTTAGCTATTTCTGATTTTTCAGGATCCAGAATTATAACACGACCTTTCCAATTATCAACTAATTTTGCATCAGGATGATGAGGGCATTTATCTCCGCGTACTAATTTTTTACATATTTTACATGCTTTCTTTTTTGCCATTATTTCTCCTTTTTAGCAGCTTTTTTAGCTGCTTTTTTCTCAGCTTTGATTTGTTCTTCAATCCATTCTAATTTGCCTAAGTAAGGTTGTCTCATAGTTAAACCTATTTTTGGTCCACGTGGATCTTTGTAAGATATAGCAACTATTCTAGCTCTTACTTTATCCCCGACTTTTAATGATTTGTTGCTTTCTTTTCCAGTTAAAGAACCAGATTTACTAAACGATACAAAATCATCCATTGTTTGTGAAATGTGAACCATACCTTCAAATGGTCCAAAGTCAATAAAAGCACCAAATTTAGCAATATCTTTAATGTCACCTTCAACTAATTCATTAATTTCAGGTTCAAAATGTAAAACAGTGAATATACACTTATAATATGCAGCACCATCACCAGCAATTAAAGTTCCTTCGCTTATATCTTTAACTTCAAGGATAGCTATAACTTTGCCTAAGTCAGCAGTTATTTGTCCTACATAATCATCTTTAAGTTGTTCTGTTACAGCCTTTGATAATTCTTTTTCAAATAGTTTTGGCGGGATTCGTGCCACACCTTTAACTTTTGTTTTATAGTACATTTTTATACCTCTTCTTAGCTTGCAAAATAGCTTTTTTAGCTTTTTCTATACCTCCAAAGCCCTTTATTTTAATTTTTCTTTGTTTGTAGTGTTTAAAAAAGTATCTTATTTGCTCTTTTTCACTTTTTTTCAATTTTCTTTCTCTTGAGTGCGCTCTTATAGCAATAATTTTATCATCTTGTTTTCCATTATCTATCATGTGCATTATTCCTATTACTTTGATTTTAATCTCAGCCTTTTTTTTAACTGGCTTTGTACTTAAGACAAGCACATCTAGTGCATCTCCATCTCCAGTTAAAGTTTCAGGAAAAAAACCATAATTTCCTGGAAAACTAAATTCAGGAGATAATACTTGGTCTAGTACTAGTTTTCCTTTTTTGATTTCATATTTTTTATAGCTTCCTTTAGGAGTTTCAATAATAACTTTATAAGCCATAAAGTAAATCGGAATTTGAGAATTTAAAAGTCTTATCTCACCACTCTTTAATCAGTTTTCCTTGCCTCAAACAATATACTTTTACTTTTACTTTTTTGAGTTTGTTTTTTAGCTCAAAATCATTTGTTAATACAGAACCTTTTTCCTCAACAGCCCATTTAGTGATAGCAGAATCTGCAAATCCGCTTAACTGCGGCTCTGGAATTTTTTTATCTCTAATAATTTGCAATGCCACTCTAGCAGCTTTTCTATCAGTTCCTTTTTCAGCTTTTTCTGATATTTGTTTTAGTTCTTTTAAAACAACATTTGGCGTATAAATACCAGCTAACCCAAATTTTTTCTTTATTAGCTGTTGAATATCTACACTGTTTTTTACACCATAAATCCAAATATTTGTATCAACCAAAATTTTTTCCATACATTTTAAAAGTATTTTATTAATTATAAACTTTAGCATGAAACAAAAATCAATCAAAAAGAAATATGACTTAACAGCAGATGTTTATGATGAAAGATATAAAGATATACAGTTTGAAAAATTTAAATTAATGCTCCAAGACATTCAATTGCACGGAAAAATACTTGACCATGGCTGCGGAACAGGACTTCTTGCAGAATTTCTAAACACGCCTTTATTTGGAATTGATATTTCATTTAAAATGCTTAAAAGAGCAAAACAGCGCAGAGAATTAGTTGTGCAAGGAGATTTAGAACACTTACCTTTCAAAGCCAGAGCTTTTGATAATATTCTCAGCTTTACTGCTCTGCAAAATACAGAGCATCCAGATAAAGCACTTAACGAATTAAAAAGAATTTCAAATAGAAAAATTATCTTAACGCATTTAGCTAAATTTGATTTCTCAAAACAGATTAATAAGAAATTTGATGTGCAAGAAATAAGACAAGCTGGAGAAGATATTGGTTTTATACTCTAACAAATAATCTGTACCTGTCCTTACCTTCTAGTTCAGCTAAGATTCTTTGAACTATTGCTTTCTTTGGATTAGGTACAGCACTAACTCTTTTCTTGACATCTTCAAAGCTTACAAATGGGCGGCCTTCTCTTTCTTTTAGTATTTGCTTTGCATGTCTTTTGCCTACCCCTGGCAATAGCTCTAACTGGTGAGATCTTAAACTAATTCCACCTGCTTTGTTGAAAAATTCTACAAATTTTTCCTCATTCTCATCTACTATTTTTTCAACTACAAAAGGCAATTCTGTTTTTGCAGTTTGAGTTAAACGAGGAACTCTTAAGCTGGATTTAATATAAGAGATTTTATCTCTTTTACCTTCTCCGATATAGACTTTATCATGAGGTTTTATAGAAATACTGTTAGCTGGAACTAATTCTAAAAGTGTAAAGAAATCTTTACCAATTGCTTGAACTACAGATTCTTTTTTGTGAAAAGGCCGAGAGTCTTCTGAATAGCCATGTCTTAGGAAATCCAATACTATTGCATATTCTTCTCTTTTTTGATTTGTTTTCATTTTCATTCACCTTTTCATATGTCATTTTCTGTATTTCAATACTATGTCAAGGATTTTTTTAAAGTTTTCTGGAGCAATTGTAGTCTTTGAACCTACAAATATTGATTTTAATTCAGCTAAATCCTGTGGTACTATATTTGTTATTTGAGCAATATGCTCGTCTGTGAACATGGGAATTTCCAGCTCTTTTAGTTCTTTTTGCAATTTTTCAGCTTGGGCTGGTGAAATTTTGCCAAATTCATTGGCAAATGTATGTGCTTTTTGCTGAACATCAGGCAACTTAGCTTTTTTTCCAAGTCCTGAAATTATTTTTTTAACTTCTGGCAAAGCCAGAGGTTCCTTTTCAATGATATCAATATCCATTTTTAATTTTCCTATTTTGCTTTAATTAAATGAGCAGTTCCAGCTAAAATAGTTTTTGTTTTTTTGCCGTCTTTTATTAGCACTTTATATATTCTACCTTGTTTTCCTGTTATTTTGCCTGTTCTGCTCTTGAATTTTGGGTGAGGCATAGCTTTGTGAACAGCAGCTTCGTGAGTAATTATTACTTTATCACCTTTTTTGAATTTCTGCAATAGCCTATTCACACTAATTTTACCTCTATTTCGAGGTCTTTTTCTTAGTTTTTTTCGTGTGCTAGCTCTGAAGCCACCTTTTCTAGTTGTCATATTATAAACTGAAAAACTAGTCTTTTTAAAGCTTATTCTTCGCAATTAAGGACTATCTCCGTGTTCTACTGCTTTTACACTTATTGTATTATTATAAGTTCCAGCTGCCTGACCTCCACTTACATTTAGGAAGAATTTTAGATAAATCATAGAGCTATCAGACAAATCATCTCCAATCTTATTATCAGTGTAAGTGGTTGTTATATTATATTTTACACTTACAGGTACTGAGCTGTTTGTATAATTATAACTATAAGTTTCATTTGCAAGTTTAATCACATCTGTACCTGATATCAAATCATTATTTGCTTTCATATAAACATCTACATTTGTATTGTTCGCATAAACAGTAACATTATAATCTGTTGTACTTATATTATTATTACC
>WJKY01000080.1 GCA_014728835.1 Candidatus Woesearchaeota archaeon
CCTTTATCTTATTGATTATCATGCTCCCGCATCCGGGGGCACTATATTCCTCAGGAGAAATAACGGTTATTCCATTTTCAATTGCCTTATCTGCAGCCCTTACAATTGCCTCGTCATCACAATCAGAATCAAACCTTCCGTATCCGAAATACATCAGAATAACATCAGCATTCCCATCAATGCATTCTTCAATCCCTTCAATTACATCAGAAGAATAGCCTATTCCGTTATCATCAAGAACTTTTACTGAAATTATCTCTCCTTTCAAATAGGAAGCAACCAGGGTCCCGTGCCCGTTTGCATCTTCTTCTCCTACGCCTGTGTCAAGAATGCAGGCAGTAATGTTCTCAAGTATGCCTATCTCTTCATACTCTTCGGGATATATCGCGCTTACGGGAGCATCGATGTAAATCCTGTCAGCACCGTCTTTTATGAGCTTTCCAAGTTCTCTCTTGTCTATTTCAACAACCGAATATTCACCGTCGTCTTCTACAAGAAGCCTTGCCGTTTCATTATCGGACAATCTGGCGAATGCACCTCTCTCGATATCGCTTCTGTGTCCTTCAGAAACAAGAGTGATGAAATAGTCCCCGCGGTATTCGACCTCATAATCCTCCTGGAAGACGCCCATAGTTACATTGATTACCTGCACCCGCTGTATCTGCTCCGTGTCGGTATTGTTAAGGTATTCATCAACGTCGATGAATTCGCTTGCGTTAATCTCTTCGGCAGTGGTTTCATTTCCGGTGATATCCAGGAATTCGCCTATTTCCATGAATGTTCCGGTTACATTGTCCACGAATTCAGTCGTATTCTCAACAAGGCTGCCGGTGAGGAGCAATGTGAATAACAGTATAGGTAATCCTAAGAATGGAGTGAATGCATTGCCACGACTAAAGGCTCCCCGCATGCGTAAGCATCAGAAATATCCTTTATATATATTTTGTTTTAGAGGTAAAACTCTGTTTTCTACCCTTAATATAACAACTAATACATTTTCCACTTAACATAAATTTAATAAACATTTATTGAGCCCTATAAGCGATGAGATTAATTCCATTTACGTTTGTAATCCTACTCCTATCCAGCATTGCCTTCGCCCAGATAACAGTCGAAGGCGGCAATGTAACCGAACTTAATGTTTCGGGAAGGCTGAATGCAACCTACTGGGACGGGCTTTACGGAGAAATTGTCCTAGGAACAGGAGCCAACTACAGCCATCTGGTAAACGGAAACAACGTGGTTGATATAAACATGGTTGCGCAGGACCCGAACTGCACGATTGCAGCAATTCTTATACACGTAATAGCGGTAAACGATACCTCGCTCACAACCCCGCTCTCAATAGGAAACCTTCCCCAGCTTGATGCGCTTATACCCTTTTCAAGGGAAAGCGGGTCCGGAACATTCACTCTTCTGAGTGCATTCGACCTTACCTACGGCCTGTTCAACAACGTTCCGACCACATATACTTTTGCAGACAATACGTCTTCTCTTGATTTCCGCGAAGGTTATCTTAACGATGCTGCAGGGAATCTTGTTTTCGTAACCGAAGTTGTTGACAACCAGCCGGACTGGCAGGGAGGCACAAGCGACTACCAGATAATGCTTCCAAGGGGAGTTTCACCGATGAATTATACTCTCTTGATTGACGTTAATTACACCTGCACAAATGTTACTCCCGGGCCCGGACCCTCGCCGGGCGGAAACAAACACACGCTTTATGTCGATCCGCCTGGAACCTACAGTGTCGGCGCAGGGGAGATTTTCGATTTTGATGTTCTTATTGAAAACCGCGGTGATTTTGTTGAAAGGGATATTGATGTTTATATACAATCCTGCCCGCCGGGATTTTCCTGCGGTTCGGACCTTATCGGCAGGATAGGGGTGGGCGATCAGGAGCAGGCAGATTTTCCGATTACCGTAAACGGGGCAGGAGAATATGTTCTTACGGTATGCGCTGAAAACGATGATGTTATTGACTGCAGTGACTTCATAGTACGCGTAACTGCGGAATGCTCATCGGATTCCGACTGTGCTGAAGACGAATACTGCGATAATGGGGTGTGCGAGCCGAAAAAGAAGCCTAAGGAAGAATGCGAAAGAAACGGGGAATGTGAAAGCGGCCTGTGCAGCAATGGAATCTGCATCCTGTGCGAATCAGACAATGACTGCGAATCGGATGAAGTTTGCTCTACGGGCTTATGTGAAAAAATAGAATGCGCATGCGGATACATCAGTAACCATGAATGCATAGAATACGAATGCTGCTCTGATTCCGATTGTTCAGATGATGAATACTGCATAAGCCATGAATGTGTGGAAAAGGAACTTGACATTATCGTTATAGAAGGAGAATATATCGAAGGAGAAGACATCCTGGTGCAGGTGGTGGACAATAGGGGACAGCCGGTTCCTTTTGCAACTGTTTTTACGGATTATATGAGCGTTGTTGCTGATGAAAATGGTTATGCAAAAATAAAGGCGCCTTACAACGGACTGCTCTATGCGAATAAAGACGGCTATCCCCAGGCGGGAATGCTGCTTGGAGTAATCAAATTAGGTATTTTTGTTGCGGATGAAGAAATATATGCAGGACAGGAAACAAGAATAAGGCTGGTTGACAGCCAGGGCTTGCCTATAGCCGGCGCGGAAGTTTATTTTAACGGCTATAGCTATGTTACCGATGAAAACGGATATTTCCTGCATACCTTCGATAGTCCTGGGAAAAGAACGCTTGCAGGTGAAAAACAGGGTTATCTGATAAACCCGCTTGAAATAAGTGTTGCAGGGGAAGTCTTATGCGGTTTCCCGATAATACTGAATTTCTGGTGGTTTGACTATGCAGGCATCTACGTACTGTGGCTCGTTTCTATCCTGCTCGCACTGCTGAATCTCGGATTGACCTTCAGGAGATTCACCGAAAGGAAAATGAAGAAGGCATTAAAGGGGGGAATCTATTCCCTGCTTCCGCTTGTGCTTGCACTTCCGGGGGTGAACATATTCAACATCTGCTTTATGTCAAATGTTATTGTCCTCCAGACAGTAATCGAGATAATGATACTGATACGGGATGCTGTCCTTGGAGAAGAAAATAAGGAAAGAAAAAGAAATAAGAAAAACAAAAAATAAATCTATTTCTTCTTCCAGAAAAGATAAGCCACGATAATAACCAGGAGTGCTATTATTACTATATATAATATAGTAGTGTCGAATGCCTGCTCGGGGGTATACTCCTCCTCAATCCTGTTCTCAAGGAATGCCTCCCTCTCACCGTAGTCCGCTCCTGCAACTACAACTGATTCTTCTTTTATTATTCCGGGGAATTTCACCATCCTGCTTTCCCCGAATTCAAGCGCATAAACATTGTCATCCTCTATTTTTGTGCTCATTCCCCGGACTTCAACAGTTACGTCCGGAGTGAAATAAACAGGAGTATCCCCGGTGTTGCTGAAAGTAACATAAAGATCGCTTGTTGTTTTATCCTCTGTAAATTCCGTTATTCCAAGACCAGAGCGGTCGGTGAATTCAACCCTTCCCGCATCGAGGACGAC
>WJKY01000008.1 GCA_014728835.1 Candidatus Woesearchaeota archaeon
GGTAAGGGCACACCAGAAGAAATTAAAATAATAAGTTTAGAGTTTTTTGCCAACCCCAAAAAAGCATTGCTTTCGGTGGGAGCTAAAGAAAGAATTTATTACTTTGTTTTAAATATAGAAAAGGCCGAGGTTGTCTTTTTAGAATCCTTAGAAGCAGACCAAATAATTCCTCACCCCAGAACTTCAGAGAAAGTAATTGTTTTACTAAACAATGAGATAAGAGAATATAACATTGGGCAAAAAGAGTTTTTAGAGCCAATAGTAGAAAATGTTTCAGCTATAGCCGAAAACTCAAATGAAATTTATTACTTAAATAAGGAAGGTTTTATTTTTAAAGCTTCTGATTTGGGTGAAAAAGAAGAAAGATTAAACATTATTCCTTTTGAAGTAAAAGAAGAAACAAAGTACGAACTTTTGGTTAAAAACAATATTTTAGCTCTAAAAGAAAACGATTCTTTATATATTTTTGATTATAGCAATTTGTCTTTTGAAAAGCTTTTAGACCCAGCTAAAGGTTACAAGCTTTCAGAAGACGATAAAAAGCTGGTGTTCTACAACAGCCATGAAATTTGGGTAATGTTCTTAGAAAAGCAGTACGAACAGCCACAAAAAGAAGCCAAAGAAAGAGTTTTTATAAACCGTTTTTCAGAAAAAATAACGAATCTTTATTGGTATACCAACCATTATTTAATATTTGCTTTAAATAATAAAATAAAAGTAGCCGAAATAGATGACAGAGATAAAATAAATATTGTTGAATTAGCTGAGTTTAAAAACCCAGAAATATTCTTTGCCAATAAAAAGCTCTATATCTTTTCAGAAAACAACCTCTACTCTACTCAGGAGATCGCTCCTTAATATTTTCTAGAATCATAGGCCCAGTGCAAAAGCGACTGGCGCTGTTTGGGCCTGCAGTTAAAATCCTTTTTTCTGCAGTTTTTCTTTACTTGAGCAATATGCCTTTTAAAGGCCTTCCATCTTTTAATTTGCTTTTTGTCCTCGTAATCAACTCTTCTGCCCATATAATACCGACAGTACCATTGAAACCACCCTCTTGGGTCGTGCATTTCATTTATCCAGCCCTTTTTTCTCCAAACGCTTAAAGGTTGAGAAGCATCTGTCTTAAAATAATTTAGGTTTGAGTCATGCCCCGGCTTTTCCTCCGGATACAGTTTGGCTTTTTGATACCAGCTTTTGGGAAATTCTTTTTTGCAGTCCCTTATATATCTTCCTCCAAACACGCCTAATTCAAGCATCTCTTTGGGGGTAAGATCCGGTTTAAAATCTTTATTAAAGTTTTTGCCTATTGGCTCTGTTAAATAGTAAACATAACCTTTTTGCATTTTATCGTTTACTGTCACTTTCTTTCTCATAGGCCTATTTTTATTTTTCTGGTTCTAGGACCGTCAAACTCTGCTAAAAATATATCCTGCCAGATCCCCCTAACTAATCTTCCGTTTTCAACCATTAGAGTTTTGCCCTGCCCTACCAGTCCAGAAAGTATATGAGAGTCGGCGTTATTGTCTATTTTACTATGCTCAAAATCAAAACCTGCAACTTTCTTTTTCAAAAAATCCAGCCAGTCCTTTTTCAGGCCTGGTTCATCTTCGGTTAACACAATGCCAGCAGTAGAATGGGGAACAAAAACTAAAACCAAGCTGTTTTCTATTTTGGTTTCTCTTACAATTTGTTCTACCTGCTGGGTGATATTAACTAGCTCATACCTTTTTGAAGTTTTTATTTCAAAACTACTCATTTCTCTATTTCTATTATTTTTTGGCTTGAAGTTAACCCTGAAACAATTCTTACCTGCCATTTCTTTATTCCAAAATAATCAGCTAAAACCCTTATCACTCCCCTGTTAGCTTGGCCTTTTATGGGCCTTTCTTGCACCCAAACAGAAAAATGATTTTTATCAATCTTTTCTACCTTATCTTCTTTAGCTCTGGTTTTCACTTTAACAAACACCTTCATTTTTTAAGAGTTGTTTTTTAAATTCTATAATTTATTTATTTTCTTCTACGAATTTTTCTATTGAGCGATCGTAGTTTTTTTCAGTTTCCTTACTAAAATAACAGGCGGGAAGCTCTCCCCTCTCTCTATGGTATTTTATACATTCACAGCATAAACCCTTTTTATCGCAAGGATAAGTGCATGGGCAATCTTTTAAATTTTCTTCTTTTTTACACTTCATAAATTAATGTCAGGTTTTAGTATTGTTCTTTTTAAAATAGTGTTGGTGGTATTCTTCGGCCTTCCAAAAATCTTCAGCTGGCAATATTTCTGTAGCATAAAAATCTTTCTTAAGATCTTCTGCTGCCTCTTTCTGCTTTTTGTCATAATAAAAAACAACAGATTTGTATTGCTCTTTGTTTTTTAATTCTGGATTATGGCTTTTAAAAAATACCTCTATTAATTCTTTGACGGATACTTTTTCTTTATTATACCTTACTTGTACCACTTCTGTATGCCCATTGCCAGAACAAATTTCTTCATAGGTTGGGTTTTTGGATTCTCCTCCCATGTAGCCAACAATAGTTTCTTTTACTCCCCCTACCTTGTCAAAAATATCTTGAGCACCCCAAAAACAACCCATCCCAAAAGTTATAATTTTATTTTTCTCCATAAATAATTAAAAGGTTAGAATCTACAAGTAAATTATTTTATTTCTCTTTAAAGGGTCTAACATTTTATTTTTAAAGCCCCATTAAAGAATTGAGTTTGTTTATAATAACTTGTTCGGATCTCAAGCCAGCTGCTCTTTCTATAACTTCCCCATCTTTAAAAATTATAATAGTTGGAGTTGCTGGTATCTTATAGTTTCTTGCTATCTCGGGCTCTTCTAAAATATTTACTTTTCCAAATTTTACTTCTTTTACTTCTTGAGATACATTATCTAAAATTAAACTCATCTTCTGGCATGGAGAGCAAACAGGGCTCCAAAAATCAACTAAGAACAATCCCCTGCTCTTTAAAACTTCTGCTTTAAAATTTTCCCAATTCAAATCAACCATTTTTAATTATTTTCTAATTTTCTTATAGATCAAAGCAATTATGCAAGATAAAAAATACCAATAACAGAAAAAGAATATAACAATAATTAA
>WJKY01000086.1 GCA_014728835.1 Candidatus Woesearchaeota archaeon
CAACTATGTTTATGAATCTGGTGCCTTGGATGTATTAGAAGAATTAATGTTCAACTTCGGCATCGACCTGAGCAACAAGGAAGGGGCAGAAGATGAAACGGCTTGAGCGAGAAATGACAACAACGATCACATGCTGTGCGCAGCGCGTGGGATGTCCGGACGCACAAGAGGATTAGTGATAGATGAAAAAGTTACAGATAGATGACTACGTTGATTATCATTCAATCATCGGTGGTCCTGTAACGAGTACAGGGCATCGAATACAATGCATAAAAAGAACACCTAACATCTATGGCACAGGTGTTGCTTGGGTCACAGGGAAAAGCGGTTGTGTCTCGTTGGATGCTTTATCTTTACCCGACGCAGGGGAACAGGGCGCAGACGCACAAGAGGAGGAGTAAAATGCATAAATACAGAATGTTCTTTGCAGCAATGGGGCTTGATGTTGATGAAACTTTAGAATTTCTGCTGTCCAAAGATGGCAATCCTACCGAAGAGGCAACGGCAGAGTTTTTGGCTGATAAATTGCATCCCGATAACCCACAGGACGCAGAGGAAGGAGAGGGCGAATAGATGGGAAGGGGCAAAATTTTTCAGGATGATTGGACGACAGATGTCAACGACAATGGTGAGCCACGTCCTGATATTGCCGTTTGTGTTTGTGGTTGGCGCGGATCGGTCAAAGATTGCGAAAAGGCACAAGAGGGAAATTGGGAACATGGATATTATATAATACATCTTTGTCCGAGGTGCGAAGACGGTGGAGACATTATCGACTATGATATGACACCACAAAGGGAACAGGAATGGTGGAAGTGGCACAACGCACAAGGGGAGGAGTGACAATGACGTATGATGAATGGGAAAAGATGGGTGAACGATTATACGGCAAAGATAAAATGAAATGGAAATTTAGATGTCCTTCATGTGGATGGGTTGCCAGTGTGCAGGATTATAAGGATGCTGGTGCACCTGATGGTGTTATTGGTTTCTCCTGCATAGGCCGATATATGGGTCCTGTTGCTAGAGATGCTTTTTCCGAGACGGGCATTGGACCATGCAATTACGCGGGTGGAGGTCTTATTGGTCTTAATCCTGTAGATGTGGAGGGTGTGCCTTATTTCCAATTTGCAGACGCACAAGGGGGCGAAGATGAACAAAAAATATGAATTATTAAAAAATGATACCGTACGAGTGTCCGGCAAAACGCTGTATAGAATGAAGCTATTGCGCGATATTGGCCCGTTTACTGCGGGTAATCTGGGCGCATATATTGAGTCAGAAGATAATCTTGATCATGCCGGAAATGCGTGGGTGTACGGGGATGCGTGGAAGCGCCCACCGCTGTACATACAAGGCCCTGTATACGCGCTTACTGTCAGTACTGCTGAAAAAGTGTCGATAGGATGTGAGTGTCACACACTGCCCGACTGGGCGGATAAATTCAAGGCGTTATGCGAATATTATGGCATACCGGACAACCACAGGCCGGAATATTGGCGCATGTTAGCTTATGCTGAGATATGGATGAAGGCTGAAGGATTAATAAACGACAATGGCACGCGGTTACAAGGGGGCGAAGATGAAACGGCTGTATAACGCCATCATGTCATCTCTGCGACCTGCGTCTGTATACAGTTGCAGGCATTGCGACTGCGGAACACTAAATTATGAGCGTACCCGTGTGATATGTCGCCATCCTGATCATCCAGACCCGTATCATGAGTGTTTGCCTGATGGACTCGATCCAGACTGCCCACTATCCGACGCGGGGGAGGAGGAGTAAGATGAAATTACAGGTAGAAAAGTTACCCAAAATAAAATCATGGGATTGCGATTATCCCGCTTTCCCCGCTGGCTATGTTGTACAATATCATGGCGCTGCACATCAGATAATAAACTGTAGGGACAAGGGGCAGGGGCTTCGACTTGCTGCTATCACCCACTTACCCGACGCGGAACAGGGTGCAGAGGCACAAGGGGAGGGCGAACACGGGCCCTATGATTCAGGCCTAGAAGGCGAAAATGGGGGCTGATATGCCAGACAAAGAAATAGATCGGTTACTAAGCACACTAAGGACATCGAGCTATCCTAATGTTACGCTATACTTGATATGGCATTACCTGAACAAAAATGAAATTGATTTGGCCGTGGGTGAATACTGTCATGATGGTGATAAGCTTGGTAGCACAAAGAGGAAAATAGTTGAGGACGTTTTTAGAAAAAAAGGAATTACACCATGAAAGTAAAAGGCATAATAGAGATGGACATCTATGAACATGACAGACGAATGTGTTTGGAGAGCTGCCATGGAGCATTCGAAGATTGCGATAATCTAAAAGTTTATAAGTATGCACGGGAAGATGGGATGAATTTGTATTTTCGTTGCCCCGCCTGCATCGACGCGGAGTGGGAGGCGAGCAATTTGCTTGATCTGGAAGAATTGGAGCGAGCAAAGGCGACTGGGAATTTTGACGAGGTATGGAAGAAAAGGAACGATGCAGAAGATGAAACGTAAAATATATACAGATATTGATACTGATGATAGTGGCAAAATGTGTTTGCCTGAATGTGATTTCTTTTTTGTATGTCACGGGGTGCATGATGTGCCTATGGAACGAACAAATCCAAAATGCATTAAATCGGAGGAGGAAGCATTAAGGGTAGAAAGTGAAGTTAAATCATCTTGTGATACCTGTACATGGCGAGATAACAGAATGGACAGTCCGTGCACAGACGGATGTCCGGGGTATAGTGAAGATCCATGTCCTGTATGCGGGAAGTTCCCTTGCGTTCCTTTGCTGCATCCGCAGCTTAAAGATCTGAGAGAAGAATTTGCAAAAAACAAGAAGTGAATATGCCAGAAATATAAACATGGAGATCAAAATGAAAAGGAGAGAAAGATGTCTGACCCAGAAACGAGAGAACAGATTATAGAAAAAATCAAAGAAGGCTGTGCATTAAAAACTGTGCTTCGCAAAGATAAGCCATGTCCTCATTCCGGTTCCTCCAAGACGTGTGCAGATTGTTCATACGACTGGATGACTATCGCTTTGGAGGTGATAAAAGTTGCGAATTTTCGTCGGGCGTCCTATGAAAAAGAAATGGAGAAAGTAAAAGCTCTTTCCGAAAAGGTTGAGTACATCGAAGGAATAGTGAAAAACATATTCCTTCTGTTTGGTCGAATGGGAGAAGGGGTCACTGCTTTTCAGGATCTTTCTAAGCATGCGGAGCAGTATTTCTTCAAGAATGAAGAAGAAAAAACAAAAGAAGCTGACAACAAAGAGAAAGATAAAAAGGAAAAGAAGGAGAGGAAGAATGGCATTCAAGCTGGTGGTAAAAGTAAAAAGAGTAAAAAAAGGGGATAGCGGGACGCGCCCTGTTGTAGTAGGCGGATATACAGGTGGAACATTTCCTTCGGATGGTTATGTTGTGTCAACAAACGAACCGGGGAACTCCCCTGCTTTTGTAAGGGACAGCGATCTTGAGAGAGCGAAAAAAACTTTTGAGAAAAAGAAAAAATCTGTTTCAATAGAAGCTGAATCATGGGGAAAAGGAGAAGAGGATGGACAATCAGAATAATGAAGAAGTTGAAGTCTTCACCTGTACCAAATGTGGGGCCAAAGAGGTGTATCCCAAAGGCTATCTGACAGAACAGGCAAAAAACAATTTCAAATGTAAGGCATGCAGGGAACTTGTTGTGGAGAGGCAAGTTGACATCCGTAACAAGGGTGACAAAGAATTGCTTGTCGAGTAACAATAAGCAATAAATCGATTTCAGAAAATTGAAAACCAAACGAACGAGAAAACGTCCGTGCAGGATTTGCGGTATAAACCTTAACAGGTGGGGTGAACGAAAAGGTGTTTGTCCTGATTGCGAGGACGAAAGGAAGTCCACCAGAATCCCATGTGCAGGTCGGTGCAAGAAATCCTATCCATTACGTCATATGGAATTAGTTTCTATCGATTTCAACCCAAGCAAGAAAGGTGGCAAAAGGATAAAGCTGTACTACTGTATGAGCTGTGCATCAGCAGCTCGTGCAAGGGCTGCTACTATTAACGAAAGGCAGAACAGTATTCTTTTGACGGTTGAAAACAGACGTAGGAGAACGGGCAGGAAGGAAAGAAAATGAGACGATTATTTATAATGTTTCTGTGTATTTTCTTTATGGCAGGATATTCACAGGCAAACGGGTTTATACCCATGAAATATAAACTGGATGTGTATGACGGGATTATGTCTCTTCACAGGATAGAGGGCAGGAATTTTTTCTGGAGAGAATGTGGAGAGCGTCTATCAGAGGAAGAGGGGCAGAAACGGGCTTTAGAGTACGCAGATGCAATCAAGGCATCTCAAGAGTGTGTGCATCAAAGGACAGGCATTATGGTCCCTACAAAGGATATTGTGTCCGTTCTCTTTCAGGAGTCATCTATGGATGAATGCGTTATAGGGAGGAGGGAAACTGAATATCTGGCTCAGAAGCTCGGAAGACGGCCTCAGAGACACGAACTGTTGGCTCACGTCCAGAGATGGGTCAGGGCCAGAAATCGATCCTACAGGCATTGTCGGGCCAGTACGAACGTAAAATGCAGGGATAACTTCATGGCCGAGAACTATCCTAATTATGCTGACATCCGGAGATGGGATATCGGGGCCGCACAATTCAGGTGGCCATCTACCAATATCAAGGACAGGAAGGTCATCATGCCATCCGGCAAGGTATACGAAGGTGTTACATTGTCTGATCTGTTCGATTACAGGGTCAGTGTACAGATGCTTGTAGAGGACCTGTCTGGGCATTGGAAGGTATGTTCAGCGGAGCACAAGCATTATTATCGCCGTGAAAGCCGCAAAATCCGCCGTATAAGGCCGGAAGAGGCATACCTTGTCCATCACCATGCTGGAATCCACGGCTTTTCTCAGAGGAACTGGTTGAATCTGAGGCGTCATATGCGGATATTGCGCAAGCATGCTATTCAACCTGTGGCCAGAATGTTTGGTTTTGGATTTCGGAATTTTTCTTTTCTTTTCTTTGGACAGGAATCTTCCTCATCTTTTTCTTTTGGACAGAGTACGGAGTACGATTCCGTCCAAAGCTCTTGGTCTGGAGAAAAAGAAAGAAGAGGGGAAAAGTGGTATGCTGGAGGCGAAGCCGACAGCTATATCGATCTTTACTATCGATCTTTCTTTAAATATAGATCTGTGTGTAAAAATTACACGGGGGGTAGTGGAATTTTTACATGGGGGGTGGTGTAATAATTACACGGGGGGTAGTGGAAAAATTACACGGGTACCCGTGTAAAAATTACACACCTTGAAATAGTCGGGTGAAACGACTATATAGTCATCCGGGTCATAACTCTCCAAGTGGAGAAGAAGGAGCGGGTAATATGGATGGTTTTTTGGTTGACGAACGGTCTGAATTCGAGCGTGTAGGGTTTGTTCAGTTGTCTACGCTGGTTATCCTTGATGAAAGGTTATCGAATAAGGACATCAGGCTTTATTTGTACCTCAAGAGTTATGCTCGGTTCAGCGATCATTGCAATCCGAGTGTTACCCGCATATGTAGGGAGCTGTGCATGTCGAATAAGACGGCGTATGCGGCATTAAATAATCTGGAGAAGTTAGGGTTCATATCGAAGGAACAAAGTGCGGGAATCGGTTATGTAATGACCTACTGGATAGAGCCTCTTCAAAAGATATATTGTGTGGGGGAACATTATGAACGGATAAAGCCGGAAATAATTGAATCGTTGCGTAAGCGAGGGATGCATAAATTTGTACAGTACATTTTAACGAAAGATGAAGAGAAGCATATTGAAGATACTGCGGATGCAGATGCGGTTATAGATGCTCTGGCCGAAGTCGCAGAGAAAGAAGAGGAGGCAAAGGCTCGGGCAGAGAAAAATAAAGAAGTAAGGGACAGGCGCAGAAACGAGTACAAGAAAGCAAAGGCCAAGAAAAAGCTTGAAGAAGGCACCAAGGAAAAGGAGCCAAACGTTAATTTCATAGAAAAGAAATTTCGTGCTAAAATAAAAGAGAATTGGGGAGATATACCAGCTGCCGGTAAGTGGCAGGGCAAGGAATATGGTATTGCAAAGAAATTGATTTCAAAGTATGGAGGGTTTGTTGTGCTGGATAGTGTTGAGAAAATTATTGATCAATGGGAGGAAATACAGAGTCGATATAACATCGAAGGTTATCCGACTATAGGGACGATAAGTTATTTTTCGGCAACATGGTTTTCAGAAGCTCAGGTGGGAAAGAAAGAGCCTAAACCTAAAGGAAAGGGAAAAAGACGGGCGGCCTTAAGACAGGGTGAGTACAATGGAAAAGGAAAATCAGTCGATTACCTCTGATGCCGCACAGAAATGTGAGGGTAGAATTCCGAGGAGAGCCCTTACGGATAAGGATATGCCTATGATGCGTGTACCCAGAAGGCAATGGAAGGTGTCATATAAAGAAATATCCGAGGGTGATCACAAGGAGCGCATTCGGAATTATTTGAATAAGATTTGTGAGGCTGTCAAAAAAGGATACAGCCTTGTCCTATGTGGTGACAATGATGTTGGCAAGACTGCTGCTGCAATTGTTATCATGAAAGAAGCACGCAGGCATGGGTATCGCGGTTTGTTTATCCGTGCATACGACTATCAGCAGGCGTGTTTTGACAAAGCGATGTACAACACTGAGACATCA
>WJKY01000009.1 GCA_014728835.1 Candidatus Woesearchaeota archaeon
CTCTTATACCCATCCCAAAACCATTACCAAAAGAAATATCTTCAAATTTTTTATTTTCGCGGTAAATTGAAACTGAAGAAAAATCCTCGGTTCTTATATCAGCATAATCTACTTTTAATTTTCGGGCATGTGCTATTGCTTTCTGAGCTAAATCAAGTAAATTATATTTTGAGCTTACCATTTTTTAATATTATTTTCTTTTTTCCTTTAATGTGTAATTCGATTGTTGGTTTTTTTACAATACCATCTAAATGTATAAGGGCTTTAGCATCTTCATCATAATTTGCACCAATAGCAAAATGACAGGTTTCCTTTACTTTTTCATCTTCTAAGACTTTTCCAGAAAGAATTGCCTTCGGATTCAAACCAATACCAAGCTCTCCTAAGTGTCTGGCATTTTTTGCATATTTGTCTGCCTTTTTCTTATCTTTGAAAAGTTTGTATGGCTCTTTTTCAGCCCATTTAATAGATGCTAATAATTTTTTTCCTGTTTTGTTTTTAGAAACAGAACTAATATAACCATCTTTAAAAATAATTTTAATTGGTTGTAAACTGCAATTAATTGTTTCTCCAGTACGCAAAGGAATTGTTCCATCTATAATCAAAATACCTTTAGTTGAACCTACAACCGGAGAAATAAAAACTTCGCCGCATGGCATATTACCGCCGCCAGTTCTCTTATCTCTCATACCATCAGCAAAAGCTTTTCTTCCTTTTAACCTGATCCACAAATTAGTTCCTTTTTTAGTTGTTATGTGTGCTCTATCTGCTTTGTTTATAACTTTCATTAATTTTCCAATTTCTTTTTCAAGTTCATTGTAATCAATGTCGATTG
The DNA here is from genome assembly GCA_014728835.1 of Candidatus Woesearchaeota archaeon. Classification (GTDB taxonomy): domain Archaea; phylum Nanobdellota; class Nanobdellia; order UBA10117; family WJKY01; genus WJKY01. Next base: position 836 of record WJKY01000009.1, read on the forward strand.
CTCGCCTCCACATCGGCAAAGTAATACCTGGCATCCAAAAACCTTTGCTCTTGCCTTCAAACATAAGATAACTAAAGAAATTATTATATTTTTTTTTCTTTCCTCGATATTCTTTTTTTATTCCTTCTTTGTCTTTTCCTATTTTACTAATAGGAACTGAAATCAAAACATTTGGGATTTTCTTAAGAGCTTTAAGAACATAAGGTTCCATAAAATCTTTTGATGTTTTTTTAGGTTGAACAACAATAAAACCACTATATTTAATTTTATTTTTAGGAACTATCTTATCTAATTTTAATGGCTTTGCACCTACCTCTTTTGCGACATCAGCCAGAGCTTTAGAGATTTTAAGCAAATCTTTGCGGGGATTAGTTATTATTAAAACTGTTTCGTTAGGTTTTAATGCAACTACTTTTTTTAGTGCTATGCTAGCACTTTCAGCGACCAAATCCATAGCTAAATTTTAGAAACAGTATTATATATAACTTACGAGAATTATTTTTTTGCTTTCTTTCCCTGTGCACATGCAATGCAAATTCCTTTGTCAGCATTATAATGCATATCACAAACTAAAGCACCGCATAAAGAACATGTATGTGTTGCAGGTTTTCCGCAATAAACACAAAGCCCAGTTACTTTCATTTTACGCGCCTCCATTTAGTTTTTCCATCTGCATCTTCTAAAACAATTCCTTCTTTTTTAAGTTGTTCTCGTATCTTATCTGCTTGTTTCCATTTTCTTTGTTTGCGAAGTTTTTCACGCTCTTTAATTAATTCTTTGTGTTTTTTTGATAATTTTTTCTTTTGTTTTACTGATTTTAATTTCAAGCCTAAAACTTTGTCAAATTTTAGCATTTGCGTATATGCTTGTTTTGCATCTTTTGTACTAATTTTTTTGTCTGTGATTAATTTATTTACTTTTTTTATAAAATTAAAAACTGCTGCTAATGCAGGAGAAATATTCAAATCATTGTTCATATGTTTTTCAAAGTCTTTTTTTGCTTTTTTAATCAAAGTATTTATTTTTTTATTGTGTTTTTTTCCTTTGTATTTTTTTAAGCGAAGCATGAACTCCTGAAATCTTTCTATTATATTTTTTGCAGAATCTAATTCTTTAAATGTAAAATTAAGTTTTGTTCTGTAATGTGTTGACAATAAAACATATCGTATAGCAAGCGGATCATAGCCTTTTTCTAAAAGATCCCTGAGTGTGTAAAAATTACCTAAAGATTTAGACATTTTCTTGCCTTCCACCAAAAGCCATTCATTATGAAGCCAATATTTGACAAATTGTTTTCCAGTAGCTGCTTCTGCTTGCGCAATTTCATTTTCATGGTGTGGAAATATTAAATCAACTCCGCCTGTATGGATATCAAAAGTTTTGCCTAAGTATTTCATAGACATAACAGAACATTCTAAATGCCAGCCAGGACGTCCTTTACCTATTTCGGTTTTCCAAAATACTTTCTTGTCTTTCGGAGTCCAAGCTTTCCACAGTGCAAAATCATGCGCCTGCTCTTTAGTATATTCGTCAGTGCAAACTTTTGATACAGATTTCAAATTTTTTAATTTAATTTTTGATAATTTTCCATAATCTTTGAATTTTGATATATCATAATAAATTGAATCATCTTCTGCTTTGTAAGCATAATCTTTTTTTAGAAGTTTTTTAACAAGAGCCACCATTTCTTTTATGTGTTTGGTTGCTCTTGGATATACATAAGC
>WJKY01000096.1 GCA_014728835.1 Candidatus Woesearchaeota archaeon
CATCTATATGGGTCCTCTTTCCGTAGCCGTTTTCGGTAATCGTAAGCACGGTGGGTTTTTTGCATACTGCCGCACCCACCACAACATCATCGCCCTTCATTCTTATTCCAATGACACCCTGGGCGGTTCTTCCTGTTTCCCTGGCATCGGTTTCGTTGAATCTTATTGCCTGTCCGTTCCTTGTAGCTATAACAACATCGTCAGTTCCGCTGGTCTTTATTACATCGATAAGGTCATCGCCTTCCTTCAGGGTAATTGCGATTATTCCTCCTTTCCTGGGCCTCTTGAAGTTGGCAAGGCAGGTCCTCTTGGCAATTCCCTTTTTCGTAATCATCATCAGGAATTCGGTTTCCTTGAATTCCCCTTTAACGCTTATCCATGATGTTATTTTCTCTTCTTTCAGGTCAAGCAGGCTTATCAGGCTCCTGCCCGAAGCGTATCTTCCTGCCTGGGGCACCTGGTATGTTTTCATCCAGTGAACCCTGCCCTTGTCAGTAAAGAACAGCATGTAATTGTGATTTTTCGTAACGATAACATCCCTTACGAAGTCCTCCTCCTTGGTTTCAGCGCCGATTATTCCTTTTCCTCCGCGGTGCTGGAGCCTGTACTCGGAAAGCGGAACTCTTTTGATATAGCCGCGGTTGCTCACAACCACCACAACCGTGGTATTCGGAATCAGGGCTTCGGGGGTCCTCTCGTCCGCGACCTCTATTATTTCCGTTCTTCTTTCATCCCCGTATTTTCTCTTGATTTCCTGAAGTTCTTCCTTTATTATCTCAAGAACCTTGTTTATATCCGCAAGCACTTCCTTGAGCCATGATATTTTCTTCTGCAGCTCTTCATACTCCCTGTCTATTTTCTCCCTTTCTAGAGCAATCAATCTCTGCAGTTTCATATCCAGAATAGCATTTGCCTGCTTTTCGCTGAGAGTGTAATTCTGCATAAGGCCTTCCCTGGCCGCAGCAACATCCTTTGATTTCTTAAGGAATGAAACGACTTCGTCAATGTTATCCAGGGCTTTTCTTAGACCCTCAAGTATGTGGGCCCTTGCCTCTGCCTGCTCCAGCTCGAATTTGCTTCTCCTGCGCACAACATCTTTCCTGAATTCTATGAATTCTGTTATCATTTCATGAAGATTCAAAAGCTTGGGCTCGGTGCCGACAAGTGCCAGGTTTATTATTCCGAAAGTGTTCTCCAGTCCTGTGTGGGCGTAAAGCTGATTGAGCACAACGTCAGCATTCGCATTTTTCTTCAGATCTATGGTTATGGCCAGCCCTTTCCTGTCAGAATAATCATTTATTCCTGAAATTCCCTCTATTCTTTTTGATTTTACAGACTCCACTATAGATTCAATAATAGATGTTTTGGTGACCTGATAGGGTATTTCATTGATAACTATCCTGTTTTTCTTGTGGTCTATTTCCGCCTTCCCCCTCACTCTTATTATTCCTTTTCCTGTTGCGTATGCGGAGAGTATCCCTCCTTTGCCGACGATGGAGCCTCCGGTAGGAAAGTCCGGACCTTTGATTATATCCATAAGCGCCTCCTGGTCAGCGCCGTCTATCACCGCAATCGTTCCGTCAATTATTTCAGAAATGTTATGTGGAGGAATATTTGTTGCCATTCCAACTGCTATTCCCGAAGAACCGTTGATGAGCAGGTTTGGAACCCTGGAAGGAAGTACCATCGGCTCCTTCATGGTACCGTCAAAGTTTGAGGCAAAATCAACGGTTTCCTTTTCAATGTCCGCAAGAAGATCCTCTGACATTCTGGACATTCTTACTTCGGTATACCTCATTGCCGCAGCCGAATCACCGTCAATCGAACCCATGTTTCCGTGCCCGTCAACTAAAGTATACCTGAGGCTGAAAGGCTGGGACATCCTTACCAGCGAATCGTAAATAGCCGCATCGCCGTGCGGGTGGTATTTACCAAGACAGTCACCCACAACCCTTGCACTCTTCTTGTAGGGTTTGCTATGGGTGTTGCCGAGCTCGTGCATGGTAAAAAGAATCCTTCGGTGAACAGGCTTCAGACCGTCTTTTACATCGGGAAGCGCCCTGCCTACTATCACGCTCATTGAATAATCAAGATATGACTGTTTCATGTCGGCTTCAATTGTTCTTTCAACGATTTTCTCTGCCATTCAATCACCTAGACATCAAGATTCTTTACCTCCGCCGCGTGCTTCTGGATGAATTCCCTTCTGGGTCCGACTTCAACCCCCATAAGTATGGTGAAAAGCTCGTCCGCGGCCATCGCATCTTCGATGGTAACCTGTTTCAATGTCCTTGTTTCAGGGGCCATGGTGGTATCCCAGAGCTGGCCCGGGTTCATTTCACCAAGACCCTTATATCTCTGTATTTCCGCTCCCTGCATCTCGCCCTCCAAAAGCTTTTTCAGCTCGTCATCGCTGTATGCATACTTCATTTCCTTCCCTTTCTTCACTTTGTAAAGCGGGGGCTGGGCGATATAAAGACAGCCCTTTTCTATAATCGGCCTGAAATATCTGTAAAACAGGGTAAGCAGCAAAGTACGGATATGCGCA
>WJKY01000010.1 GCA_014728835.1 Candidatus Woesearchaeota archaeon
TTCCAATAATATTTGCAGCTTTAATTATACACGAATGAACTTCTTCTGAAGAATATAAAGTCAATTTATTCTTGTAAATCCCTTCTTTTTTAATATTTGAGTCTGACATTACATTTCGTGCAATAGTCAATGCTATTAGATTTGCAACAGTTCCTCCACTGACCAATATACCTCCTGCTTTTTTAGAATAACCAATAATTTTTTTAATCCAATCTATAACTAACAATTCGACAGCAGTTGAAATTGATGATCCAGATATCGATACATTTTGATTGATAGTACTAGCTATTCCATCTGATATTGAACCTATTGGATTTGATGATGGTAAAATCCAACCTAATAATTTTGGATTGCCGATTTTTACTGCATTATTAATAATTTTTTTTTGACACTCATCTAATAATTCAATAGGATCTTTTTCATAGAGTGGTAACTCTTCATCCATTATTTCTCTAAATTTTTTAAGATTCTCTTTAGGAAGGATAGGTAAATTATTAATATTTTTAATATAATCGATAATAATATCTATTGATCTATATCCTATTTCCTTTAATTTTTCATACTCAAAATCAAGAGTTTCTTTATCTTTCATTAACATTCATAATAAAAAACAAATGGATATATTTTTTGAAATCAAAAATTTTTTTTTGTTTGTAAACCATAGAAAGGTTGTCATTATATGTATTTCAACAGATCCTAAAAAAAATCCTCAGGAGATCATATTTGCATGACTACCAAATTCTGGTGGGCAGGCAATTGTAATCTCAGGCTTTCCTTTTGATTTTATAATCCTTTTTTTTCTTTTGTCCATTCTAGATTTGTATAATAATGATATTTTACAGGTTGGCCTTTCATTGTAAAACCTCAATAAGTTCTTTTATCAAATTTTCATATATCGCATCAACTTTTTCATATAATTCTTTTGATAAATTATTACCAAAATTTGTTTTAAAAGGTTTAATTCCAAAGAAGAGAAATTTCTTTGGTTTATTAAATAATTTTATAGAAAGTTCAATAACTTTTAATATGTTATCACTATGAGTAGAATTTGATACAGAGACTTTTTTATTATTTATCTCTTTAAATTCAAATAATCTAGATTCTCCATTTGGTCCATTAAAATTAACTGCATCAATAAAAATAATTAGATTATATTTTGAAATAGTATGAATGAGATTCATACCTCCGGTTCCACCATCAATAAAATCAATATTTGGTGGAAACTTATGTTTATCTTTTAATAATTTATGTATAAGAATTATTCCTATTCCATCATCCTGTCTAAGAGGATTTCCGATTCCAATTACTGCCTTTTTTTTCATTTATACAAATTTTACATCAATATAGTGCGTACTACAGGAAATACAAGGATCATAGGCTCTTACAAGCATTTCAAGATTTAATTCTATCTCATTATCTGGCTTATTAATAATCTGAGGTACAAACTTTTCCATATCATTCTGAATATTTGCATGATTCTGATTGGTTGGGATTATACAGTTTGCTTTTGTACAAATGCCTTTATTATTGTATGTGTAGTCATGAACCAAAATTCCTCTTGGGACTTCTACAATTCCAACTCCATGTCCTGCTTTTGGAGATACATTTACAGGTTTTTTTTGATTAATTCCATATTCAATTAATCTATCAATACATTTTATTGAATCCTCAATATTATGGACAAATTCAACAAGTTGAGCAACATTGTTCATGAAAGGATTATAACAAATTGGTCTGAGATTGAACATATCTGCCACATCTTGAGCTATCGGATGTAGTTGTTTGCTATTTAAGTTAAATCTTGCTAGTGCACCAACCATGTATGAATCTCTTTTATGTTTTGCATGTTTGGCTGTAGAGAAAGGGACAACAAATTCATTCATATATGATCTGTAATCTTTATAATTAGATAGACGGCCAGTATCTGTTGATGCGACATCTCCATCATACAATGCATACTCCTCATCAGAAGTTAGTCCAATATATTCTGTTTCTCTTTCAAAATCAGGAAAATTTCCAGAGACATTCTTTACAACCTCTGCAACTTCTTTAGTAGTTTTTAAACCATCTTCTAAATTTTTCTTCAATTTTGATAATTCTATCTCTGTAGGTGTTATTGAAAAACCACCGACGACTAGTCTTATAGGATGTGTAGTTCTACCACAAATTAAATCTGACATTTCGTTAGAAAGTCTATGAAGTTTGACTATCTTAAGTAAAGCATTTTGATTTTTACTTCCAACCAGAGGAAAGACACTTCCAATTCCAAATAAATCTGGAGCTACTAAATATCCAACATGAAGTATATGACTTTGCATGTTTTCAGCATTTATTGCAAGTCTTCTTAATATACCAGTTTGTTCAGTTATCTGAATATCGAGTGCATCTTCAGTTGCTTTAAGGCTTGCAAGTGAATGACCTATCGAACAAATTCCACAAATCCTTGAAGTAATTGTCCGAAGTTCGTTAAATTTTCTACCTCTTACCATGGCCTCAAAGAATCTAGGAGCTTCTGAAATTTGCCATTGTAACTTTTCAATTTTTCCTTTTTTAACATTTAAAACAATATTGCCATGTCCTTCGACTCTAGTTACATGTTCAACATCAATATTTATATCCTTGCTCATTTATTGGCCTCCCTTGAGTAATTATATAGTTTACTTTTACTTTTAAGTTCTTCATAGGTTAAATCGTATCTTTTAAGAATGTCCATTACACATTCAACTTCTGGTTTTGAAATAATTCCTCTGCAGCCATCACAAGCACTTCTATGAGTCGGACAAATAGCCCCACATCCTGCTCCAGTTATGGGGCCTAAACAAAATTCACCTTTTTCAAACATACATATATTTTCATTTTTTTTGCATTCAACACAAACTGGATAATTTGGAATTATTGGTTCTTTTCCCAATGCTAGTGAAGTTACGACATGTTTGAATTCATCTCTATTTATAGGGCAACCATGTATGTAATAATCAACCTTAACTACTTCATCTATTGCTTTTGTTTGAAATGCATCAAAATATCTATTATCTTTTATATCTGCATCACCATATACTTCTTTTTTCACTTCATCTGCAGGCCATTGATTTCTGATCTTATTTATTCCTCCAATAGTTGCACATGCACCCAATGCAACCAGAATTTTTGCATTTTCTCTAATATTGCGAAGTCTTGTAACATCCATTGGGCGCATGATTGATCCTTCTATAAATGCAATTTCATAATTATCAGAATGCTCTTTCATTACCTCCCGAAATGAAACAACATCAACAATGCTTATCAAATCTAAAATCTCTTCTTCTAAATTTGCAATTTGAAGTTGGCATCCTTCACAAGAAGAAAAATCAAAAAATGCTACCTTTGGTTTCATTCTAACGCCTCTGGAAGTTTTTTAACTTTATCATATCTAAAAACTGGGCCCTCCTTACATACATATACTCCATTGATTTGACAATGGCCGCATTTACCCACACCACATTTCATATGTCTTTCTAGTGACACATAGATGTTTTTATCAGGAATTTTCATATCTTTTAATGATTTTATTGCAAATTTATACATGATTGGTGGGCCGCAAACTACTGAAATAGTATCTTTTGATTTGGAGTTATCATAATCTATTTTCGGAAAAAGGGTTGTAATAAGTCCTACTTCACCTTCCCAGCATTCACCTTTAGGGCATTTATCAACAGTCATTTTGCATTCGTAATCTGATGTTTTTTTAAGTTCTTCAAACTCATCTAAAAACATAGCCTCGCAAGGTTCTTTACATCCATATAGTATTTTAAGTTCTTTGAATTTCTTTCTATTTTTCTTATCTGTTACATATAGATAAAGAGATCTCAGTGGTGCCACTCCTAATCCTGCACATACAAATATAATATTTTTATTCTCTAGTTTTTTAATATCAAACCCATTTCCAAATGGACCGCGTATACCTATTTTATCGCCAGGCTTTAATGAAACAAGTTTTGATGTAACATTTCCAACTTTTCTTACAACTAACTGAAATGTTGGATCCTTTTTTGGAGGTGAAGATATCGAAATAGGGGCTTCACCAATCCCAAGAACAGATACCTCTACAAACTGGCCAGGCGAATGACCAAGGCTTTTATTATCATCAAGTTTGATTTCTATTAAGGTTTCTCTATCGGTTAGTTTATTAATATTTTTAATTGTAGCGCTTCTTGGAATATGAATTGTTCCTTTATCTGGAACTTTTGTTTGTTGTTTGATAAAATATTTATCAGTTTCTGCAGATTTATCAAATGATGAAAGTGTATTCATTACTTCGCAAGGATCTGCAATATTTGGTAGGCATGCAATAGCACATCTTCCACATCCAACACATGCAACAAAACCATATCTTTCAGGTAGATAATTTCCTTTACGATAAAACCTATGCCGATATCTTTCTTTTTTATCATCTCTAAATATCTCTCCACTTCCAACTTTGGTAAAATCCTTTAATAGACAACCATCCCAGGTTCGTATTCTACCTCCTTCTTTGAGATTTAATGATACATCATCTAAAATATTATAACAATAACAAGTAGGGCATACCATTGTACAAGAACTACAACTCATACATTTATCTGATTTTTCTTCCCATAATGTATTATTATAATTTGCTACAAGGTATTTTGACCATTCTTCTTTATCAATATCAACTTTTTTGTCATATTGAGAAGCTATTTGATTTCTTATTTTATCAATTTTTTTAAGTTCTGATTTTTTTGCATCTCGAAAATGACCATATTTTTCCAATAGATCATTTCCCTGTTTTGATCCAATGGTAACAGCATATTTATTGCCCAAATTAGTAAGTAGTATATCAAATCCTGAATAGGTAGTATGTGTTTTCATACTTTCAGCAAAAGAATGTTTTGAAACATTCTGTATATCTGAACCAATTATTATTGTATTTTCTCGTCTTTTTTTATAAAAATCATCCTTTTGAGAATCTAGGTAATATTTATCCATTTGTTGTATTGCAATTATATCATAGGGGTGAATTCCAATGATTATTCTTTTTTTACTTTTTTTACTTTTTTTAATATCAAAAGATTTCGTTATATTAAAATCCATTAATTTCTCAGATGGAGGTAAAAAATATTTCTTTGGTGGGAGAATAGTAACATCATAATCAAGTCGAAGTTCCTTAGCATTATCTAGATGATCGAAAACGAATCGTTCACCTTTTGCTTTTACGCCCATAACATTATACGTTTTATTATCTATTAATTTGTTTACAAATTCATCTAAATCTTTCTCCGAAATTAATTTAACATTCGTATCATCTACCATTAAGAACCCCCAATTAACCTCGTTAATATCTTATTTAACTTTTTTTACGGACCGTATCTAATAACCATATAAGAGCTTTTTTGATTTAAAATGATCAACAGAAACTAATTATTTAACAACCTAATCTCTATCTATTGAACCTAATTGATTTACCATTTGGGCAAAATCTTCTATTGATTTCCTTAATTTTACTGATTCGTTACTTGAAAACCATTCAAGTCTAACTCTCTCCGGATCAACATTCATTTCTTTTAAGAAGTTTTGAAGTAGAAGAAGTCTTCTTCTTGCTTTATAGTTGCCATTATGATCGCATTCATCTGGTGGGCATCCTGCAATCATAACTCCCCATGCACCTTCTTCAAATGCATCAAGAATTAATTCAGGAGTTACTCTTCCAGAACACATAGTAACAATTAAGCCGTAAGGCATCTTTACAACAGTGGTGGTATCACTTAATTGCATACCTGGAAATAAAGCCCAATTACAGCAAAAAATAATTACTTTTTTATTAACATCTTCTTTTAAGATATCTTGAACTTTTTTATGCATTTCAGGTAGAGTGATTTCAAATCCTTCTTTTTGACTAATCGAACCAGAAGGACAAGCTGCAACACATAAACCACATCCCTTACATTCTACTTTATCAACTTTAATTTTTTGATTATTTTCTGTTCCATCAAGTGATAACGCATCATACTTACAAACAGATAAACAGATACCACAAACACTACATAGATCCTCATCAATCTTTACAATAGTTCCATCAACATCAAAACCTGCATCTAACAAATCTGCTCTTGCATCAGTTAAAATTTCAGTTACTGGCACACCAGCAGAACAATTATCGCTGCATTTCAGGCAATAAAAGCATTGAAATATTTTTTCTGCAATTTCTTTACTTGGTTTAATATCTCCTGTGATCATACCATATATAAGTAATAGTTTTCCTCGAGGCGTATCAGATTCCCAGTTAAATGATTTAAAAAGAGGGCATAATTCATAACAATATCCGCATCTTATGCATTTATTTAGTTCGTTTTCCCATTTATTTGTCCTTTTAAATATTATATTAGTATTATATGATTTTATGTCTGATTTTTTATTAAAAATTGATTTTACACTCATAATTCCACCCTATACCTAAGCTTAGTTGCTCTAATCCAATCATCTGGTGCATCCATTAATTTATGTGGATTTAGGATATTATTTGGATCTAATGCTTTTTTGATTGCCCTCATGACTGGAATTAGATCGGGTCTTGCTTTTTTCCAAGCTGGTGCCTTTGACAATCCTATACCATGTTCTGCAGAGGTTACACCACCTATTGAATGAACATAATCATATAACTCTTCAATAACATGTTCTGCATCATCCCATTGACTTTTTTTTGCTGAATCTAGCATAATCTTTGTATGAATAACACCTGATCCGCAATGACCATATACTGCCATTATAACATTATTTTTTTTAGCTATCTCATGGATCTTTTTTGTTGCTTCTGCGATCTTGGAGTTGGGAACGCCCATATCATCTGCAAGATCTGTACAAACTATTCCTTGTTTATATTTTGAAAGTGATGCAAACAGTTTCTTTCTACCACCAAATAGTTTTTGTCTTTCGGTGGAATCATAACTCATTTCAATTCCAAAACCTTTATGTTTTTCACAAATTGATTTCATTTTTTTGATTTCATAATCTACAGCTTCCTTTACATTACCATCTGCCTCAAATAAAATAATTGCTCCAACTTCAGGAAGTCCAAGATTCATAGCATTGTTTACAGCAACAATCCCTATACTATCCATTAGTTCGAGCATAGATGGATTTGTGCCACTTGATATAATATCTGAGATTGCATTTCCTGCATCTTCTAGTTTATCAAATTTAGCGACAGCAAGACATCTGTATTTTGGAACAGGTTGAATTCTCATAGTTGCTTCAACTATCACTCCTAAAGTACCTTCAGAGCCAACAATTAGTCTTTCAAGTTGATAACCTGAGGAGTGAACTCTAGTATTTGAACCAAGATTAATCAAATCACCATTAGCAAGAACTACTTTCATTCCCAAAACATAATCTCTTGTTGCACCATATTTAACAGATCTTACACCAGATGCATTTGCTGCGATTTCTCCACCTATTGTAGCAATTCTGCTAGATGCGGGTGCTGGAGGATAAAACAATCCATATGGTTGTAGAGATCTATTTAAATCATCATCAACAACTCCAGGTTGTACTTTTACTAACATATCCTCAGGACTAATTTTTAATATTTTGTTCATTCTCTTTAAATCTAAAACTATACCTCCATCAATTGGAACAGCATGACCTGAAGTCCCTGATCCTGCACCTCTTGGAGTAATTGGAATTTTTTCTCTATTTGCATATCTCATTATCCTTTGAACTTCATCAGTTGTCTCTGGTCTTATTATTACAGCAGGCATTGCATGATGAACAGAGGCATCAGAAGAATAAACATATAGATCTGCCAAGTCTGTAGACACATTTTTTTCTCCAACAATTCTATTTAGTTTATTGATATCTATATTCATACTTTCACTTCTTTTAAATCCTTAAGTGGATTTGGACCCATCTTTTTTAAGACATTTACAAAATCAGATACAACATGTGCAAATTTTTGGCCCTCTGAAGCAGAAACATATTCAAATCTAACTCTTTCAGGCTCAACACCCATATCAGACAAATATTTTTTCAATAATTTGATTCTCCTATTTGTCTTATAATTACCAGATTGGTAATGACAATCACCAGGGTGACATCCAGCAATTAAAACCCCGTCTGCGCCCTTTTTTAGTGCTTCTAAAATAAATACTGTATCAACTCTGCCCGAACACATTACTCTAATTGATTTAATGTTTGGTGGATAATTTATCCTACTAGTTCCCGCTAGATCAGCGCCTGCATAAGAGCACCAATTACATAAAAATCCGATAATATTTGGTTCAAATTCTTTTGCCATATATTCACCTTTTATTTATTTCATTTAATGTCATTTCAACAGCTTTTGGAACTGTTGCTTTAATTTCATCACTTAGATTTTCACCAAATTCACAAGGAATCTGTTTCATCATAATTCCGATTATTATAATTTCTTTTGGGATTTTTTTTTCTCCCATTTTTTTTGCCAATTCAATTGCTTCTGTAAGTGAAACATCATGTGGATTGCATGAGTGCATTGTATTAAAGTAACCAATAGGAATCCTTTTGACCTTACCATGTTCCTTTATATCTGATTTTACAGCGTCAATTATTACTGCTTTGTCATAACCTTTGATCAAATCTAGTAGATTCATGCCCCCAGTAATTGCCTCGTCAATAATTATGTCTGGATCATTAACTTGTTTTCTTATTTCATTTGCAACATGAACGCCTACCCCATCATCGCCAAGTATGAGATTTCCAACACCCAATACTATTATTTTCATTCAAACTATTCCCTAGAGATTTTGTTTTAATTTTTTAAGTAATTTTTTATTGTGATCATAAATATCTACTTCAAGAGGCATTCCACCAGGTAAAGTGTGTGTTGCACATGCAAAACATGGATCATATGCTCTAAAAGCCATTTCAACCATGTTTAATGTTGCATTATCTACATTACCGTTTTTAATAACGCCTTTTGCTGCATCTCTAATTGACATGTTTATTGCACCTGAATTATTAGTTGTTGCTACAATTAGATTTGCTTTATCAATCAAACCATTTTTATCAAGTTTATAATGATGAATAAGAGTGCCTCTTGCAGCTTCTGTAACACCTATACCTTCTCCAGGTTTTCCAACAGGATTTCTGATTTTTTTACTGGTTATTTCAGGATCTTTTATCAATTCTTGAGCACGTTCTGTAGCATATAAAAGTTCAATTAATCTTGCCCAATGGAAGGCTAGTGTACTGTTCACTGATTTTCCCCCTAGTGTTTCATAAAATCTTTTGTATTCTTTATTTGCAAGGGGTGTTGCCATACCATTTGCTGCATTCAATCTTCCTAGTGGTCCTACTCGATATATTCCACTGTCTTTTCCATCTTTAAAACCTTTCCAGCCTATTGATTTAAGATATGGAAATTTAATATAAGTCCATTCTTCTACATGCTCAACAATGTGTTTATAATAGTCTTGAACACCAAATCTATCTACTTCTTCTCCTTTTTGATCAGTTACTCTGATTTTCCCATCATAAAAATTTGCATTGTTATTTTTATCAACAAGACCCATATTATAAGTTTTTAGTTGATAAGGATCACTTAAGATTAAATCAACATATTTTTTATTTTGCAGAACAATATCATCAAATAATTTCAATGTAAATTTTGCAAATTCAATGCAAGATTTAACCATTTTATCGATATCTTTTACTTCTTCTTTATTTAACCCTTTTGATACTCCACCAGGAAGTCCACATACAGGATGTGTCGCCTTTCCGCCAAGAATTGCAGTAATCTTTTGACCATAAGCACGGTGTTTAATAACTTCCTTACCAATTTCGACACCTGCTTTTTCAATAACCCCAATTACATTTCTTTTTCCAGGTGGTGCATTAGGACCTACGACAAAATCAGGCCCTCCAAGATAATAAAAATGAAGGGTATGGTCATAGATATAATAGCCCATATACATAAGCTCTCGAAGTTTTTTAGCAGAAGATGGTGGGTCTACGTTAAATGCATCATCGAGTGCTTTTGTTGCTGCAAAATGGTGAGCTACTGGACATACTCCACAAATACGAGAAGTGATTTGTGGCATATCTTCTGCCCTTCGACCCTGGGCAAATCTTTCAAAACCTCTAAGTTCAGGAATCTGTAAATATGCATTTTCAACATTTCCTTTATCATTTAAAAAAATACTAATTTTACCATGACCCTCAAGACGAGTTATAGGATCAATAGTTACAGTCTTCATTTCTTTATCACTCTCCTATTAATAAGTGCACTGGGCAATCCATATTTGTAGAACGTTCCTATTGGATCAACAACTTTGTCAATTAGTTTTTGAACTTCTTCATCACTCATTTTTTCTTCTCCTTCAATACCAATGATTGAAGCAAGAGCGGAAATCATCTTAGCACCTTGATCAAGACTATTTGGTGTAGGTCCACCACAACCAGTACACGGCATATTTGCATCTAAACATCTTGCGCTACAACCACCTCTGGTTGCAGGCCCTAAACAAATTATTCCTTGTTCAAGTAAACATTTATCTTCTATTTTTTCTACTTCATAAACTCTCTTTATCTCTTTTATTTTCTTTTCAGTTTTTTCAAATCTGCATTCATCACATACAGATTTCAATGGACCAATTACACTTCCTTTTGGTGGTAATTTATTTTCTACAATTGCCCCAACAGCAGTCATAATTTGATCCGGAGTCGGTGGACAACCAGGCAAATAATAATCTACATCAACTGTTTGATCAAGAGTCTTAACAGTATCGTAAAACTCAGGTAAGGTAAGGGTTCCCTCTTTGACCTTAACACGTGTTTTTGGGGTAATTTTCTTTTTATTATCAGTTGAAGGATTATTTAGATATGCCACATTAAAAATTTCTTTTTTATTTCCAACATTTGCAAGTCCTGGAATTCCTCCATTAACTGCACAAGCTCCAAAGGCAACAAGGACTTTTGATTTTTTACGAAGTAGCTTTGCAATATGTTCTTGTTCTTCAGTTCTAATAGATCCATTAAAAAAACAGACATCAATGCTTTTATCTTCCATTGCTTCTACATCTTTATATTTGAAGTCCATAGCAACTGGCCAGAACAAAATATCAGCAATTTCAATTACATCTAAGATCTTCTCATCTATATCTAAAACTGCTATTTCGCATCCACCACAACCAGTACACGGCATATTTGCATCTAAA
>WJKY01000011.1 GCA_014728835.1 Candidatus Woesearchaeota archaeon
ATATTGCATTCATTGAATCGTCAAATATTTCTAAGGTTTTATTGGAAATTTCAAATATTTTATTATCAAGCGGAGTTTTTTCATTTATTGTTTTTGAATTTTTTGCAAGACGTGTTGCATGATCTGCAATTCTTTCTATTGCGCGTGCTGTTAATAAAAAACTTAATGCTTCTTGAGGTTTTACACCCATTTTATCTGCAAAAAACACATCTTTTAGTATTAAGTTAAACTGTTTGCCTATTAACCAGTAAAGTTTATCAACATCATTGTCTCTTGATTCAACGTCTTCTGCCAGTTCTTTGTCTCTACTGTTTAATGCTTTTAATGCATCTTTATGCATTGCTCTTGTTATTATATACATTCGTTTTACTCCTTTTACAATGGAAAAATCACTTACATTAAGCAGGTCTTTTACTGTTATACTATTAATTGATTCATCAATTATTTCGATTCCCATTAAATTTTGAGAGATATCTCTTATTTTTTGCCTCATATCTTTTGATATAATTTTTTTATTTTCCATTTCAATTATGTTATTTCCTGCCAGATAAACTCCTATGAATTCCCTCATTACTTCATCCATGTTTTGAAAGTCTATATTTATTTTTTTTGTTAATTCATCTGATATTTTTTCTCCTTGTTCAGTGAGTTTGGGATTTATTAATAGCGTTCCATCTGATCTAGGTATCATTCCTATGCTGTCACCATTTTTTATGTTTACCTTGTTCACCCAGGTTTTTGGTAAGGATATTACATAAGTTGATCTACCTGTTATCTGTACTTTTCTTGTTTCCATTTTTTTCCCTTTTAATGTTAATAATTCTTGTTAATACTTGCAAATATTTTAAATATAGATATAAAATTTTTCTATATTCTTTAGAATATCTATATAGTGATATATATTTAATATATCTTTTTTAGGGTGTAGATTTCCCCCACTCAAAAGTCTGAGGAGAAAAAAAGGGG
Source organism: Candidatus Woesearchaeota archaeon (assembly GCA_014728835.1). Classification (GTDB taxonomy): domain Archaea; phylum Nanobdellota; class Nanobdellia; order UBA10117; family WJKY01; genus WJKY01. The sequence goes on from WJKY01000011.1 coordinate 967, forward strand.
AATGGGGGATGAAATTGGGACGCATTCATTTGTTTAGGGGTGGGATGACATTAATTTACCAGTCATGTGCCCATTCTAGGGCGCTATATCAACATGAAGGCAAAGCCCTTATTTAATCTCCAAATGAAGAATTAGAATCTAATTATATAGAACTTGCCAAAATAATATATAGATAGGCATATAATGTAAATAGATTATTTAATCTATATACTTTTAAAAATTTATTTTCCTTGTATAAGTTTCTCTATAAAAATTGCCGGCAAATTAGCTTTTAAAACCGCTTCAGTAGCTGATTTAATATTATAATCTACTCTATACCAATTTGTTTTTAAATCAACTGTATCAAAAATCATAAAACAAGATTTTGCAATTCCATCTCTTGGTTGACCAACACTACCCGGATTTAAAATAACTTGTGATCCAACTGCTGCTTCCATTTGTATATGAGTATGACCTGTAATTATGTAATCGGCATTAACATTTTTTACAATATCTGATAAGATATCATCTGTAAACCAAGGATGAATATATTCAAACAGCTTGTCTCTTGGGCTGCCATGGCACATATAAAAACTAATTCCATCTCGCACAAAACTTAATTCAAAATCAAGATTATTTAAAAATTTAATATCACAATGTTCAAGATTTTCTATGCTATGTTTAATTCCCATTGCACAAGTTTCTTTAAACCAAGAAAATTTTTTATCTACTACTGCCAAGTCATGATTTCCAACTACAGATTTTATCTTAATATCTCTTACTAAATCAAGACACTCTTTCGGAAATGAATTATATCCTACAATATCTCCACAACAAAAGATTTCATCAATCTTGAATTCTTCAATTTTTTTTAATACTTCAGATAAAGCATGAATATTTGAATGAATATCAGAAATAAATGCAAGTTTCATAAATCAAATCCTTAAAGCAGTTATATATCAATTTAATTACTTTTATGTTTTGAAAATAAAATCAATATATCTACATTCACTATAGATTATATTTGAAAACAGATTATTAATTATAATAAAATAATGTTTTGATAGGTGATTAAATATTATGATTTCGACAAGATTTGAATATTGGCAATCAGACGAAAATGGCGAATGGTATTTTCATTTAATTGCACCAAACGGCGGAGTTATTGCACATAGTGGTCCATATATAACAGAAGATGAATGTCTAGAGGGGATTGAGCAACTCCGCAGATATGCAAGAACTTCAATAGTGTTAAAACCAGATATAATTGATTATAGCTAAAAAAATTAATCGAGAATAAAACATGAGAAAAGTATGTTATAAAAAAGAAAGAATGCAGATCGATAATAAGATCGAAGATCTAGCAAAGGAATTATTGTCTTTGGATGTAATTGAAAAAGCCGATCGATTATCTCAAGATATATCTTATGGAAAAAAGAAGAAGAGGGAAGGAATCGAATTTCTTGAAAAGTTTGTTAAACCTAGACCTAAAAGACCAATGTATTATTGTCATTTTGAATTACATCATCTTCCCCACTATACCCGAAATATAGTAAGATATCTTGGTGATTATATAGATTTACTCGAGAGACAAGCATTAAAAAAATTCTTAGGTGATTCATACAAAGAGAGAATATCTCCAAAATCGGTCAGAACTCAATTACAACCGTTTATTCCTAAAAATTTATTTCAACAATTGGAAGAATATGACAAAATATTTTGGACACCGGGCAAACATGATTTTAATGTCGATGAAAAAAATCGACGTCATAGATTTACAACTAGAGAAGTAATTTACGATATTTTCATTACATATGCTCTTGCAGATGAGATTAAAACAGTGGCTGATATTGAAGACAGCTATAAAGAAGAAGTAATTTACTATGGCGATACGCCTGAAAAATATTTTATTGAGCTGTAATACTGATATCTTTACTTTTTAGATTTTCTTGGTTTGTCCCAATATGGGCTTTTACATTTTGGACATACTCGGGGATGATCTTCTTTATTTCTTGGGATCCATTCATGACCACACCTTTCGCATTTAAATCCCTCAACTGTAATTTTTACTCTACCCATGTTAACATAGTATCCTATTTTATGGTATATAAATTTTTAGTATATTACTATAAAGGTAAGTTTTATATACCAAGCTAGTATATACTTTGTTAGTAATATATTAAAAAAGTAAAACTAATTGGTAGGAGCGTCAACTCCTACCATATTTTGGAGTATTCTGAATGCAGCCAAGCAAACAAAAAATCTCCAATGAAACCATAGAACTGGAGATATATAAGACATTCGAACTATTCAAGAATGAAAAGAGTGTTAGCGTATCTGCCTACCTTAACAAACTCCAACTACCTTCCTATCAAGAACAACAATATAGATCAATAAAATATACTTATGAATCACTCTACAAACTACTGTTGTATAAAGAACTGAAAGGATTACGATTTCAAACACAACTAGAGCGATATTTAAAACAACATCAAGATGATAAGAAACATCTAGGATTAAATCAAGTGCCAAATCAACGAACAATCAGCTATTTCTTAAACAGCATTCTAAACGATGAAGATAAGCAAATATTAGATTTCATAATTAAAAAGATAGAAGAGATCTCAAACAAGTTTGGAATACTACTTGATCTGAATATCCTAAAACCAGAACAACCAGAAAATAAACCTGCAGAACGAACCCTATATCACAATAAACAACAAAAGACAAGAGAAATCAGTAAATTATTCAAGAAGAGATTTTCATCAATATTGAATCTCAACATAGATAAGAATGCTATTTACTCTAAGAATGACTTCATTAATCTGCTTTTACACATGTGTAACACAA
>WJKY01000012.1 GCA_014728835.1 Candidatus Woesearchaeota archaeon
AAATTTTTGGATGCTTATAAATTTCAATAAGATCATCTAATATTTTTAATATATTATCAGGATCCATCATGCCGATACGAACTTTGAAATCACCTTCTAATGCGCAAACTTTTTTCAGAAGTGAAATTAAGTTTGTTCTTCTATCTACTCCATAAGATGCATTATCTTGAGAAGTTATCCAGATTTCTTTAATGCCGTCTTCTAAACCACATTTGATTTGTCTGATGATTTGCTCAGCCGGGAAAGAGTGTAATCTTCCTTTTGCCAGGCGAGTTGCGCAATAAGTACATGCACCTGTGCAGCCTTCTGAGATTGGAACAATTTCAATCAAAGAATTTTTTCTGTATTTTGGCAAACCAACTTTAGTTTTCTTTTGGTTGCTAATGAGTTTAGGTTTGCGTCCTTGTGCAACTTGTTTAACAATATTAACTGCGTTATTGATTTCAAATAAACCAAGCACAGAATGATTTTCTAATTCCTTTTGATGCTGTCCAGCTTGCGGCAAACATCCAGCAATAATTATTTTTTTGTTTGCTTTTTCTAACTTTTTAATATATCTGAAAACTTTGCGTTCAGTGGGTGATTTAACTGTGCAGGAATTTACAATACAAACATCAGCTTCTTGGTATGAATTAGTAAGTTCATAGTCAGCTTTAATAAGCAAACCAGCCATTGCTTCTGAGTCAGCTTGGTTAGCTGAGCAGCCAAAGGTTTTGATATGTATTTTCATCTTATCCAACATAACTAGGAGTTTGATCCTCTTTTTTTAAGCAAATTAAGCGCATAGGAAGGGCTTTATCATGGACATCTTCAATTTTATCTTGCAAATGCGTATTAATATATAATGATAGAGTAGAGCGTTTGATTCCAGTTAGTCTTGCGAGTTCTCTAACCCAGATACCTTGAGGATTTGCAGCTAAAGCACGTAAAATAAGTTCAATTTTATCTTTGTCAGGGCCAGATGGACGACCTCTTTTTTGTTTAGACATATTTTATTGGACACGTTGCTAATTAATAAATCTTTTTTATTTCTATATTGCAAATAAATCAAATTTAGTTTGCAGCAAAAAACTTCTTTTTTCTTTCCATATAGAAAGAAATTAAAAACCTAATTAATTGGACACCCGTCTATTTTATTCCTCACTAAGAAATTTAATCTTATCTAAAACATTAGCTTCAATTAATTTTTCTTTCACATATAAACTCATACCTTTATCAGACCACCAAAAACCTGGACGATAATTAACTGTTTTATCTGATTCAAATACTACGTGCCCCATTTCTCCAAAAGTATACCATAAAATAGGATATTCAAATACCACACTACAACTTTTTTGTTTTACATAAGTGTTAATAATTTCATTTAATTTTTTATTTTTAGGAACTTTTTCTATGCCTAATGATTCATTATAAGGTGTAATGATTTCGTATAAACAAGTTCCTTTTTTAAAATGAAATTTTTCTTCAGTAATATAATCTAGTTCTTCTTTAAGAACATCTGCATTAACAAAATACCCCCAAAGCACTTCTCTTGCTCTTGCTTTTTCACGCAATCTTTTTTTAAATTTCTCAAACATAAAAATTATTCATTGAAAAGCCATAAAAGAATTGCTATTATTTAAGCTGTTTTTCATCATATTTAACAGCATCTAACGTATAATAACTTAAACGATTCGGTTCTGTATCTTGTTTTTTAAGTTCTGATGCTATCTTTATTAATCTGCATGTTAAACAGGAAACATCTATATCTCCACCTTCTTCTTTTATAAGGCCATAATAATATCTTTTGGCAGCATCAACATACGTCTCTCCATTTTTTTGTATCGAGCCAATACTTATACGCAAAGTTTCCTGAAAAGAAGAATCTTTTCCTAATATTTTTAAAATTTTTTCTTCTAATTCTAGTCCTTTAGTAAGTTTTATTTGAGGCCCAACTATTTTTTTCATTACACTAATTAAAACAAGTTAAAAATTAAAAGTTTACTGCATGAAAGCTTTATAAATATAAAAAATCTCTAACAAAACATGGCTGAGAAACCTAAAGCTGGCAAAAATGATCATCGCGTTATTGGTAAGGAATTAGATTTATTTAGTTTTCAAAACAAAGCTGGCGCAGGATTACCTTTAATACATCCAAAAGGCGCAATAATTAGAGATATAATTGAAGATTTTTGGAAACAAGAACACCGCAAACGCGGTTACGAGCTTGTTTGGACGCCACATATTTTCAAATTAGATTTGTTTAAAACATCTGGACATTATGGAAACTACAAGAAGTTTATGTTTCTAACAGAAGTTGACAAAACCAAATATGCAATTAAACCAATGAATTGCCCAGGAACAATTCTTATTTACAAAGACACAAATCATAGTTACAAGGAACTTCCTCTGAGATATGCAGAGCTTGGCACTTGTTATAGAAATGAATTATCAGGTGTTCTTGGTGGCTTGTTTCGTGTAAGGAGTTTAACAATTGATGATGCACATATTTTTTGCACACCAGAGCAAGCTGAACAAGAAGTTAAAGGTGTAGCTAATTTAATTATAGATTTTTACAAAGTATTTGGTTTCAAAGATGTTAAAACTGAACTAAGTACAATGCCAAAAAAACACATTGGCACGCCAGCAATGTGGAAAAAATCAGAAGCAATACTTGAAAAAGCATTAAAATCAAATAAATTAAAATACAAAATTAACAAAGGCGAAGGTGCATTTTACGGTCCAAAAATTGATTTTCATGTAAAAGATAATCAAGGCAGAAACTGGCAATTAGGAACTATACAACTTGATTTTAATATGCCAGACAGATTTAAACTGCGCTACGTAGGTGAAGACAATAAACCGCATAAACCAGTTTGCATACATCGCGCAGTAATGGGTTCTTTTGAACGCTTTTTTGGAATTTTAATAGAACATTATAATGGAGCATTTCCACTTTGGCTGTCGCCAGTGCAAGTAAAAGTAATTACTTTTACTGACCGCAATGAAAAATACGCGCAAAAAGTTGCAAAGCAATTCACAGATGCAGGCTTAAGAATAGAATTAGATGATAGAACAGAATCTGTGCAGAAAAAAGTTCGCGAAGCTGAATTACAAAAAATACCCTACATAATCGTTTGCGGTGACAAAGAGCAAAAAGCAAAAACAATTGCAGTACGCCAGCGCAGTGTAAAGAAAATCAAATACAAAGTCAAACCAAAAACATTTATCAAACAACTCAAAAAACAGATTGAAGCTAAGAAATAATTTCTATTATTTTTTTCCTGCTTGTTTTGCCGCGAATAATTTTTACATCACCGCCGTATTTCTTCTTCAAAAACTTAATTAATTCTTTATTTGCTTTGCCTTGCTTTGCCGCCGCAGCAACAGCAATTTTCAAATAATCATTTTCTTTTAGAATTTTTGTTTTGCTAGCATTTGCCTTAACTTTTACTTTAATTATCATAAACCTTTAATTGCAAAATTGTTATAAAAACTTATGCGTAGATTAATTCCTGTTTTGTTAGTTTTTATCTTTCTAACTAGTGGTTGTATTTCAGAAGAACCACAAACCTGTGAAGATGCAGTTGCAGAGATACCTTTGCTAATTGAAATAGCCCAAGATTATCCAACTGCGCAAGTCCAACGCATTGTTGATGGTGATACACTTGTTC
>WJKY01000013.1 GCA_014728835.1 Candidatus Woesearchaeota archaeon
AAATGTTTGTATATAATTTCTACTTTATCTTCATAAGTTTCTTTGATCTGATTTAAAACAGGTAATGCTTTTGCACAAAAAGAGCACTGGAAATCTGAATATTCAATAATTGTGACTTTTCCACTTCCACCTTCATTTACAATATTTGTATCAGTTATTGTATTTGTTGTAGTTTTTCCAATTGCATTATTCGCACTAAAGCCAAACCAAATTCCAATTATTGCAACTACAGCAATTAGTGCAATTGTGGCGGATATCCATTTTTTTTTCTTTTTCATTTTTATCACACAACTTATAGGTATGAAACACCTTATAAGAATTAGTTTGAAACTAGTTTCAAAGCAAAATATTAAACAGGTAGCCTAAAAATACAACTTGCGGTACGGTGATTATTGGAAGCCAAATTGCAGCTCTTTTTCCAATATTACTGAGAATTACTAAATAAAAATTTTTTAATTGCGTCTTTAATCATTTCTTTTGGCGGATATGGATACTGTTTTCCTTTATAGAAATAAGTTCTGCATCCACATCTACATTCTTGTTTAACAAATTCTGTTTCCCCTTTTGACTGTTCAGCGAGCTCTTTACAAGGCAAACATTCATCTTTATTTACTTCTTCCTGAATATCTTTTCCATCGATCCTAATAGTTGGTGAACTAACGAAATCGTATTTCTTTGCTTTTTCGTCGGTGTCAATTAAAGTTTCTTCTACTTCGGCGTCTACTCTAAGTTCTTCTAGACTTTTTCTAATCAATTTTTTGGTTTTTATACACCAAGGGCAATCTAATATATACAAAAGTTGAATTTTCATAATTATTTTCCTTTATGTTTAATAATAACTATATTTGTCATACCTCTACGTCGCCTTTCTATTAAACTTTTACCTTCTAATTTATCTAAAGTTCTTGTTACTTTAACTTTTGATAATTTAGAGTTATCCACAATTTCACTTTGTAGCATTGCGCCGTCAGAATCAACTAATAATTCATAAATTTTCTTTTCTTCGTTTTTTAGCGATTTAATAATTTTATTCAATTTCTCTTTTTTTATCTTGGTATCCTTACCTATCTGCTTGCTAAATGAAAATAACATAAATCCAAGTAAAAATAACACTATAACTAAACTACTTCCTGCTATAGTTTGAATTGGTACACCATTAGCATGCGGACAAGTGCTATCATGACCCCCGCATGTTTCGCTGCATTGTATGTCTGCTAATTTCATTAATGCAGATGAATAAGATATAGTTAATATAAGAGCTAAAACAGCTATAACAATTACTAAAAGGCTAATTAATCTTAGTTTTTTCTTCAACTTCATAGTGTCTTTTAAGAAGCGCAAGCTTTATAAATGTTATATGAACGGCTATTCATATATGAAATGTCCAGCATATCACATGTTTTTTGAAACAATAGCACCTGAAATGCGAGTAAAGATATTATTTGCTCTTAAGAGCAAAGCAATGTCTGTAAATGAACTTGCAGGATTCTTAGGTGAAGAGCAAAGTAAGATATCTCATAACCTGCGCAAACTAACAGAATGCAGATTAATAGAAGTAAAACCAAAAGGAAAGAAAAGGATTTATTCTATTAACAAAGATACTGTTCTTCCGCTGATAAAATTAGTTGAAAAACATGTAAAATGCAATTGCTGCGAAGGCTGCGGAAGATTAGGTGAATAAAATGGTATATTTAGATTCTGGAGCAACAACAAAGGTAGATCCTGAGGTAATCAAGGCAATGATGCCTTATTTTACAGAAAAATATGGCAATGCCTCTTCAACTCACCAAAAAGGTCAGGAAGCAAAAAGAACTCTTAATGATGCCCGGCAGATAATTGCTAAATCAATTGGAGCAAAAGACGAGGAAATAATTTTTACTTCTGGAGGCACAGAAGCAAATAACTTTGTCTTAAAAGGAATTGCATTTGCAAACAAAGACAAAGGAAACAGAGCAAATCATGGATTTGCGCTGCCCCGCGAACAAGGTTCGCTAGGTCATATAATTACAACCAAGATAGAGCATGATTGTGTTTTAAATTCCTGCAAATGGTTAGAAACACAAGGTTTCAAAGTAACTTATTTAGATGTAGATGAAAGTGGATTTGTAAAACCAGAAGATTTAGAAAATGCAATTACACCTGAAACACTTTTAGTCTCAATTATTCATGGGAATAATGAAATTGGAACTATTCAAAACCTAAAAGAGCTAAGTGCAGTTTGTAAAAAATATAATGTTTATTTTCATACAGATGCCTGTCAAAGCTATACAAAAACTAAATTAAATGTAAAAAAGCAAAATTTAGATTTAGTTACACTAAATTCTCACAAAATTCACGGTCCGCGAGGCGTTGGTGCGCTTTACATTAGAAAAGGAACAAATATTACGCCGCTTTTACACGGAGGCGGGCAAGAATTTGGTCTTCGCTCTGGAACAGATAATGTAGCTGGTGTGGTTGGTTTTGCAAAAGCTGTTCAGCTTGCAAATCAAAAACACGTAGAATATATGACTAGATTAAGAGACAAACTTATTGAAGGTGTTTTGAAAATACCAGACACAAGATTAAATGGTCCAACTAATGACAAACGCCTTTGCAATAATGTAAATGTTTCTTTTAAATATGTAGAAGGTGAAGCAATTGGTGGTTATTTAGATGCAGAAGAAATTAATACTTCAACTGGCTCTGCATGTTCTTCACCAAAACTAGAGCCAAGCCATGTTTTACTTGCAATTGGTTTAAAACCAGAACAAGCACATGGCAGTTTAAGATTAACAATCAGCAGATTTACAACAGAACAAGAAATCAATAGAGTTTTGGACGTTTTGCCGAAAGTAATTGCAAAGCTGAGAAAAATGTCTCCGCTTGTAAAATTCATTAAAAAAATATGATAAAATGGTATATTCAGATAAAGTAATGGATCATTTCAAGAATCCGCGTAACATGGGCGAGCTCGAAAACCCAGATGGAATTGGGGAAGTAGGTAATCCTATTTGCGGAGATGTAATGAAAATTACAATCAAAGTAAAAGATAATAAAATATCAGACATTAAATTCAAAACATTTGGCTGCATTGCAGCTATTGCAACAACTTCTATGTTAACTGAGCTTGCGAAAGGTAAAACACTTGAAGAGGCAGAGAAAATAACAAATCAAATAATTGCCCAGGAATTAAAGGGTCTACCTGCTATAAAACTCCATTGTAGTAATCTTGCAGCTGATGCGCTTCGTATGGCTATAAAAGATTATTTTAAAAAGGTGAAATAATTGCGTTTGACTAAGACTTTTAATATACAACCTAAAATTAAAAAATTTAGAAAATTAAAGCTTGTCCAAAGGACTTTTTATTTTTATCATGTTCGGTGAAGCTGTATGCAAGTAAGTAAAAGTAGTTTCCGGGCTTTTATGCCCTAGCAATGCCTGTACTTCATTGACGCTGCAACCATTTTCAATCAAATGGGTTGCAAATGAGTGCCTTAAAGTATGACAGGAAATTTTCTTATCAATCCCCGCCATCTTTTTTGCCCTTAATACTATCTGCTGCAAGCTTCTTATATTATATTTTTGTTTGCGATTACTGCAAAAGAGGTAGGATTCCTTTTCTAACTTTTCAGTTTCAATCAGATTTCTAATTCTATTCTTCAATTTATTTGCGAGGATAAATATTCTATCTTTTTTGCCTTTCCCGCCCCTGACAAAACCAAATCCTTTTTTTAATTCCAAATTTTCAACTTTGAGGTTAATCAATTCAGAAACTCTCAATCCTGCACTATACATTAATTCTGTCATTAACCTATGCTTTGGATTTCCAATAACATTAAATAACTGCTTAACTTCGTCCTTGGTCAGCACAACTGGCAGTTTTTCTGGAATTTTTGAATATTTGATGTCTATCCATATCCTTTTATCAAGAACGTCTTCAAAAAGAAACCTGATTGCCATATGATATACATTCATAGTATTTCCCGCCCTTTCTTTTTCAGACAAATGCTCCAGAAACAAGCGGACATCTTTCTTGCTTATCCTGTCCAAACCTTTGTCTGCAAATCTGAGAAACCTACTAATACAGTAAGTATATGTTTTAATAGTCCTGCCAGAATATCGTCTTCGTCTGCATTCTCTTGCAACAGCTTTTACCCAGTCAATAGGAATATATGTCACAAACACAATTGTGCATCTGTGTATTTTATACGTTCTTTTTAACTCATAAATAGCTAAAATTTCTGGAGTCGTTAATTAATTGCAATAAGGCAATAAAACCAATTTGTGAGGGATTTCACAAAAGTTCGTTAAAAGTCTGTTAAATCCAATAAAATGTGTCG
>WJKY01000014.1 GCA_014728835.1 Candidatus Woesearchaeota archaeon
GCTTTAGAATATGAAAAATTACTGAAAGAAAAAACAGTTGAGGAAAAACAGATTTATAAATTCAAAGACAGAGGTGGTAGAGCAGTTGTTATGCGCCCAGAAAAAACACCTTCTCTGGCCCGCATAATTGCAAGTAACCCAAATATCCCAAAACCACTTAAATTATATAATGTTGGTAGGGTTTGGAGATATGATCGCCCGCAAAAAGGCAGGTACAGGGAATTCTGGCAAGTTGATTTAGATATTATTGGCTCAACTAATCCAATATCTGATGCAGAAATTTTAGCTTGCACAAATGCTGCACTAAAAGCAATTGGATTAAAAAAGTTCAAATTTAGAATCAGCAGCAGAAAATTAGCTAATCAGCTTCTGGAAAAAGCCGGAGTTTCAAAAAAACTTATTTCATTTGCACTTCGAACAATAGATAAATTAGATAAAATAGGCGAGGATGGAGTTGGAGCTGAACTTAGAAAAAAAGGAGTAAGCAAAGAATCTGTTGCAACATTGCTTGGTTTTATTAGAACAAAAGGTTCACTAAGGCAAGTATCTAAAGCATTTCTTATAGATGATGAACTAATGAAAGAATTACAAAAATTTGAAAAAAATCTCAAGAATTATGGTATTAAAAATTATGTTTGGGATTTATCTTTAGTTCGCGGTCTTGATTATTATACTGGTTTTGTATTTGAAGTTGACGCTGGCAAAACCATTGGTAGTATTGCAGGTGGCGGAAGATATGATGAATTAATTGGAATTTATTCTGGAAAAGATATACCTGCAACAGGGATTGCACTTGGTTTTGAAAGAATTATAGAAATTTTAAAAGCCAAACCTAAAAAAACAACTGCAGAAGTTTTTGTAGTTCCAATACAAACTAAAAAGCAATCAATAAAAATTACTGAGCAATTAAGAAAAGCAGGAATAAACACAGACATTGATTTGCAAGAGCGCAATATATCAAAAAATCTTAGTTATGCAAGTAAATCTGGAATTCCATATGCAGCAATTATTGGTAAAAAAGAACTTGCAAAAAAGAAAATCCGTTTGCGCAACATGAAGACAGGAAAAGAAAAACTACTTACAATTAAGCAAGCAATTAAAAAGTTGGTTTAGAGCCAGCCTTTTTTCTTAAATATTAAAGCAACTATTATAACAGAAATAACCATTAGTGCTAATGCAAATGGATAACCATATATCCAATAAATCTCTGGCATACTATATTGTTGTCCAGATGCAAAAAAGTTCATACCATAAATTCCAGCTATAAGCGCAGGTATCCAAATAAACGCTGCAATGATTGTAAGTGTTTTAACAATTTTATTTAGATTAGTTGAAGTAACAGATAAATGTATATCTGTTAGATATACAAAAATTTCTCTCTGTGTTTCTTCAAGCTCAATTAATTGCACGCAGTCATTATATAATTCACGAAAATATTTTAAAACTGGTTTTGTTATATGTTTAGAATAGCCTTTTTCTATGCCAGCTATAACTTCTCTATTAGCTAATAAAGCTCTATGCAGGTGGATTATTATTTTTTTGATCTTAATTAAATTATCAATTACATCTTTTTCAGGTTTTTTGATAATGCGGTGTTCTATTTTTTCTGATTTATCTTCAACATAATCTATTACTTTAAAATAATCTGAAAAAAACTCATCAAGTAACCTAAAAACAAAATAATCAGTTCCTTTGTTAAAAAATTTTATTTTTCTATTTGTAGGAAGTTCTTGTATGTATCTAATAGCATCAATTGATGTTTTACTAAAGGTTATAATTGTGTTTTCAGAGAGCAAAATTCCAATTGAGCTAATTGATGTAGATTTCTCACTTTCTGGTGTTTTGAAAATAATTAAAGTCCAGTTTCTAATTTCTTCAACACGCGGCCGCTCTTCTGGGTCCATGAAGTCTTTTAGTTTAGAAATAGGAATCCTAATTTTTTTAGCTAATTTCCCTAGTTCTTTATCTGTAGGCGCTTCCAGATTTATCCAGTTAAAGCCTCGCTTTAAATTAGCTTTTTCTAGACTGCGCATAAAAAATTTATTAACAAAACAAGTTACCTCCAACATACAAAGAATTTAACTTACGATATATATATTATTTAGTTATTATTAATATATAGTAATTTATTCAATATATATGCCTGGTTTGCCTGGTTTAGCTTTGCTAGCTTTGTTTTCTGGATCATGTTTCTTTGGGTCATTTACTGCAAATACCCTAACCTTTGCACCAAATTCCTGTGATAGTTGCTTCTTCATATTTTTGTAAATTTTCAGTTCTTTTGGAATAACATATAAGTAAATCTTTTCAAGCTCTTTGTCAGTAATTTTCAAAATATGGAATATGTCACTGATTGTGTTGTCTAATGCTTCTATAGCTTGCTCAGCTTTTTCATTAATTTTCTTTTTATTTACTTTTGGCCACTTAGAGACAGAGATTAATTTCTTTTCTCCAAGTTTGTGCCAGACTTCTTCACAAATATACGGTGCAAACGGCGTAAGCATCTGCAAGAAAACTTTGATTGCATATTTAGAAGGATACCTTTCAATCTTATTTGAAAAGTCAACTAATTCAATAAGTGCTTTATTTAATTTTAAATCTTCAATATAATCTGTTATTTGTTTTATTTTCTTTTGAGCAATACTTTCAATGTATTTTTTCTTGTCTTTATTTTCTTTTAGTTTACTAAATGTTAGAACTTTATCTATAAATTTCTTAATTCCGTAAATATCTTTATCTGACCATTCAAAATCAGTATCAGGCTGAGCAACAAACAATAGATATGTTCTTAATACATCCGCACCATGTTTATTTATTACATCCATTGGATCAACAACATTACCTTTTGATTTTGACATTTTTACGCCACCGAGATTGACAATCCCTTGATTTAGCATTTTAGGAAAAGGTTCATTAATTGAAACATATTTTAGTTTCTTCAAAAATTTTGTAATAAACCGCGCATATAATAAATGACCAACAGCATGTTCTATTCCACCAATATATTGATTAATTGGCATCCAGTATTTTGTTTTCTCTTTATCAAATATTTCTTTGTCATTTTTTGGATCGCAAAACCGTAGGAAATACCAAGAAGAATCAACAAAAGTTGTCATTGTATCTGTTTCTCTTTTGCCAGTTTCACCGCATTTAGGACACTTAGCTTTTACAAATTTCTTGTTTGTTGCTAAAGGAACTGCACCTTTTTTTCCAAACTTAACATCAAGTGGAAGTTTAACAGGTAAATCTTTTTCAGATACTGGAACTGTTCCGCACTTTTTACAATAAATGATTGGTATTGGTGCGCCCCAATACCGTTGCCTGGAAACATTCCAGTCTCTTATTTTATAATTAGTTATTCGTTTTCCTAGCTTCTTTTTTTCTAAATAATCAGATATTTTTTCAATTGCTTTTTTGTTTTCTAAACCATTAAATTGTTTAGAATTAACTAAAATTCCATCATCAGTGTATGCTTTTACCAAATCTTTTGATTTTAGAGGAATAGTGTGAGGTTTAATTACAACTTTTATAGGAATATTATATTCCCTAAAAAAACCCTTTTGGGTTTTTTGGGGCCCTGAACGCACTCTTGCGTTCACGGTTTTTGCAAACTCAAAATCTCTTTGATCATGCGCAGGAACAGCCATTATCGCACCTGTTCCATAATCCATTACAACAAAATTAGCAATATAAATAGGAATTTTTTTCCCGTTAATAGGATTAATTGCATATTGTCCTATAAACAAACCATCTTTTTCTTTTGATAATCTATCTAATTCACTTAGTTTCTTAGTTTTTTCTAAGAAATTATTTACTTTTTCTTCATATTTTGTACCCTTAACTAGTTCTTTAACTCTTGGATGTTCAGGTGCAAATACCAGGAAAGTACATCCAAATAACGTATCTGAACGTGTTGTAAAAATAGGGATTTTCTCACCTGTTCCAAATACTCTAAAATAAACAAGTATACCTTTACTTTTACCAATCCAGTTTTTCTGCAGAGCTTTTAACCTATTTGACCAATCTAATTTATTTATATTTTCTAATAAATTATCAGCATATTTTGTTATTTTTACAAACCATTGTTCAATTTCTTTTTGAATAACTTCTGTATCACATCTCCAGCATCTGCCAGCTTTTACATCTTCATTTGCTAAAGTTGTTTTACAAGTAGGACACCAGTTACCTGGTGCTTTTTTTCTATATGCAAGATTATTTTCAAGTAATTTGAGGAATAACCATTGATCCCATTTGTAATATTTTGGATCATGTGTTGCAAGCTCTCGGGACCAATCATAACCAATTCCAAGAGCATCCATTTGCTTTTTCATAACTTTAATATTTTGCTCGATATTTTTTATAGGATGAATGCCTTTTGAAATAGCATCATTTTCAGCTGGCAAACCAAATGAATCCCAGCCCATTGGATGCAAAACATTAAATCCCTGCATTATTTTGAATCTGGTTAAGCAATCTCCAATAGAATAATTTCTTGCATGACCCATATGTATGCCATGTCCAGATGGATAGGGCCACATTTCAAGAGCATAAAATTTCTTTTTTTTATTTTTATTATCTGCCTTGAATATTTTTTCCTTTTGCCATTTTTTCTGCCATTTCTTTTCAATTTTGCTAAACTTACTTTTGGCCATAAAAATACATTTATAAAGGGGAATATAAAACTTTTCTGTATGGCTCCGTAGCTCAGTCACAGCTGAAAGGTCAGCTGGCACCCTGTGCACATTCCTTTGGAATGTACAGTGGCTTTGCCGAACATGACCTTTGGTTGCTGAATTGGATAGAGCATCAGCCTTCTAAGCTGAGGGTCGCGGGTTCGAATCCCGTCGGAGCCATCATACATTTTTTATGTCTTACGCCACACAAATCTTTTTATAACTATACAGAAAGAAAATGATAAAACAACCTGGAGGTGTAGAATGTATAAAAAATTTATATTAGGCATATTTGCCGTATTAGTAGGTTTATTTTTAGTAAATAGTGCAATAGCAACTGTAACAATTGATTTTGGAGATGATGATGAAGTTAGTTTTAATGAAGACAGTTCAGATAATAGCTTAGATTTAGATGAGTATATTAATGATGATAATTTAAATGGAACACTTTCTATTGATTATAGTGGAAATGATCATATAGATGTTTCAATAAGTTCTGGCAATATAGTTACTTTTACACCAGAAGCTGATTGGCATGGAACAGAAACAATTACTTTTACAGTAGATGATGACGATGCTACATCAGATTCAGATGATTTTAAAGTAACTGTAAATTCAGTTAATGATGCACCAACTTTTGATTTGCCAAAAACACTAAAAGCAACAGTTGATGTAGCATATAGTGAAGATTTGAATGAATATGTTACAGATGTTGATGATGTTAGTCATACTTTTACAGCAGAAACAGAATGGGAAACATTTCCAACAGATATAAGCGATGGAACAATATTTTTTACTCCAACTGAAATTGATGTTGGTTTTTATAATGTATACCTAACTGTTTCAGATGGCGAAGCAAATGTTTCAGATTCAGTAAGATTCTGGATCAAAGAAATTTGCGATGATGGTTCTTTAGTAATTGATGAAGTGGAGATAGATGATAACACTGGCGATGATGATCAAACAGAACCTGGTGATAAATTAGATATTGAATTTGAAATCAATAATAAATTAACTGAAGATATAGATGATGTTGATATTGAGGTCTGGATTGAAGACGAAGATGGAGATGAAGTTGCAGAAGAAGTAGAAACAGAAATAAATACAATAGACAGTAAAGATCACGAAGATGCTGAAGTTACTTTGCAAATAGAACCAGATGTAGATAAAGGAACATATTATTTGGTAATCGAAGCAAAAGGCGAAGATGAAGATAATGAAGATCGTTGTGATGTTTATTATGAAGAAATTAAAATTGAAAAAGAAGATCACAGATTACTAATTGACAGCGTAACTTTTGTTCCTTCTGAAGTAAAATGTGGGGGACAATTAGAAGTTTCAACAAAACTTTACAATGTTGGTGAAGAAGATCAAGATGATGTTAAGTTAAAAGTGATATTAAATGATTTAAATGTTGAAGAATCTACACAAGAATTTGAATTAGATGATGGAGATGATGTAGTAAAAAAACTAATGCTTGACATACCTAAATCAACAGAAGCTGGTGAATATTTTCTGGAAGTAGTTGCCACCTTTAATGACGGTGATGATACAGCTGCTTCAGAAATGATTCCATTTACAGTAACTTGTGATAGCGAAGAAGAAGGAGAATTAATAAGTGGCGCATCTGTGTTAGAAGCTGAAACAACTAAAGCCAGTGCAGATATTGGAGAGACAATTAAGTTTACAACAATTTTAACAAACAATGGAGAAACTGCAACAACTTATACAATCTCTTTAAATGATGTAAGTGCTTGGGCTGAATCAATTGTTGAACCTTCAACAATAACTTTAGCACCTGGCTCAGAAATACCTGTATATGTTTATATAACACCAAAAAGTGCAAGTACACATACAGCTATTTTATCTGTTTATGCAGATGGCGAATTAGCTGCAAATAAAATATTTACTATTGATGTAACTGGAGGCGAAACAGTTACTGGAGCAGCAGGTATTGAAACAACAGAATGGGGACATCAAATAAGCACATCACAAACAAAAGCTTTGATTAAAGATTACATTGGAACAACAGGTTTGATTGTACTAATTGCATTGTTAGTAACACTTGGATTTGTATTATTTGCAGCAAGAAATTTGAGACGACCTGAAGTAATTTATGAAGGAAAAAAAAGGTCAAGCAAACGCAAATAATTTCTTTCTTTTCTTTTTAATTTACTAAAAAAAGGACTTAAGCAAGCAAACTACTGAATAGTAACACTTATCGAAACTTTTATAAATCTGTCGTCATTCTAAAGTTATTAAACCATGGTTAAGTCTAAAGAAATATCTGTCTTTGACAGAGATGAAGTTGTATTAGTATTAGGAAATAAGATTTCAGAAAGTGAGTTAGGCAAAGATGCTGTTAGATCTGAATTAGGTAGTTTGGAAGATAGATTAGATATTAGCCAATTTTTAGATACTTTAGAAGGTCCAGTTAAAA